>CAKZUM010000657.1 GCA_937921525.1 uncultured Saprospiraceae bacterium | reverse complement strand
CAAAATGGAAGATATTCCGTAGGAATATCTACTACAGGACCCTGTCAATTTTTTCATCCATCTACAAGTATAAACGTAGTAGCCACCATTCCAGAAAACACTCCAGAAGCTTGCTCGGATGGATTAGACAATGACAAAGATGGACTAGTAGATTGTGAAGATTCTGACTGTCCGTGTGTGGGCTGTCCAGTAGATTTGACTTTAAGTAGACAAAGTCAAGTGGATAGTTTTATTATTAATTATCCGGGTTGTAGAGAGATACTTGGTAACCTCACCATTGCTTCTGGTAGTAGTATTACGAATATTGGAAAATTAGAAAATATAGGAAGAATTGGAGGTGATTTAATTATTACGGATAACAATAATTCGCTTAACTTAAATGGTCTTAATAATTTAAATGTTATAGAAGGAAATCTTATTGTCAACAACAATCTTCAAATAGCAAATCTACATTCTTTTTTCAGATTAAGAAAAGTAGGTGGGGATATTATGATTGGAGAAAACAACAATCTTAATGCCTTGTTTTCTCGCAGCACCTTTGTACTTGACACCATCAATGGATCATTAAGAATCAATGGTGCTACTCAACTGACTAACCTGAAATACTTAGGTTCAGCAAATACCATTAATGGAGATCTTGAAATTAGTAACCAACCTACCCTTCAAAATTTACAAGGCATTGATTCCATCAGAAACATAAATGGTTCGCTTATTATTACCAATAATGCTCAATTGAATAGTATTCAAAATTTAGCTAATCTCACAACGCTAAACGGAGTTATTCAAATTGAAAATAATGCACAATTGACTAGTCTATCTGGATTAGATAATGTAAATGCGTCTACCGTTACGAATCTATCCTTACTTAATTCTCCGCAATTATCATTCTGTGCCATCCAAAGTATTTGTGATTATATTGCTGGTGAGGGACTAAGAAGTATTAGTGGAAATACAACAACTTGTGCTACGGAGGTAGCTATTCAATCTGCTTGTTCTAATAATATTTCAATACCATTATTTGATGATTACCCTTGGCTATCATCTATTGTAAATCCTAACAATTGTAATGAGGGAACAGTCACAGAATACACTTCTTTCTCTGGTCAAATTTTTATTTTTGTAGAAATTCCTAACAGCAATCCAGTTTTGTATGTAGCAGATGGTCGTATATGGTGTAGTGGTTTTCCAGATAATAGTTGTCGATCTTTCTATGGTTTAAATAATGTTTTACGTTCTTGGACTTGTGGAGAATCTGCCCCCATAGACGCAGATATGGATAACGTATTATCCGATGCAGACCCAGACGATAATGACCCCTGTGTACCTAGTAATAAAGCCGACCTTTGTGATAGACAACCAAGTGCGCCAGATTTTCTTAGCGACTATCCTTGGCTATCGAATGTATTAGATTTCGATAATTGTACCACGCAAAAAATCACGATTTATCAAACGGGAGCTTACCAATATTTGTACGTTCAATCTACCCCTGATGCCAATGGCACGCTATACAATGCAGCTGGTCAATTCTATTGTCGTTCGAGCCCAAATTATGATTGTGTATCTGCTTATGGTTTAACGCAAGTAGTAGATACTTGGCTTTGTGGAGATGCGCCTGAGGTAATACTTGTAGATAATGATAATGATGGAAGTTTATCGGATGTAGATCCAGATGATGCTGATCCTTGTGTGCCAGATAATACAAGTATGGCTTGTGATACGGGTCCAGAAACACCTGAGGGCAATGGCGGACCACCCGACTTTTTACCAGATTATCCTTGGATAGAAAACTTTATAGATTTTGAAAATTGTGGAGAAGCAAGTATTCAAATATACCGTTCTAGTGGATATGTGTATGTATTCATCGAAACCACTACAATGTCCGTTTTATTTAATCGTGGTGGGGCAACCTATTGTACCAATTCTCCTGGCTACGAATGTCGGGACTTCTATACGATAGATGAAGAAATCGAACAATGGAATTGTGGAGATAGCACACCTATTGAAACGCCAGTCGATAATGATAACGATGGTTTTCTTTCAGACGTTGACCCTGATGATAATAATAGATGCGTACCAGATGATAGTGCTTGCCAAGATACTGGAGAAAGCAATACAGAACCACCTACCTTCTTGGCAGATTATCCTTGGCTATCAGACTTAGTGGACTTTGATAATTGTTCGGATGAAACAGTTCAGGTATATCGTTCGAGTGGGTATGTTTATTTATTTGTGACTAACGCTAATGGTGCTATCTTGTACAACAGTACAGGCTTAACCTACTGCACCAATTCCGCTGGTTATGACTGTCAAGCTTTTTATTCAATAGATGAAGAAATCGACTTCTGGTCTTGCGGAGATGCCACCCCGCCAATTGCCCTAACAGATTTGGATAATGACGGCTACCTCTCAGATGTAGATACAGATGATATGGACCCCTGCATTCCTGATGATGGCAGCGCAGCTTGTCAAGCATTGAGTGGCGATTTGCCCCCTCTCTTTGAAACCTACCCTTGGTTGGCGACATTGATTAATCCATTTAATTGTACTGCTGGGCAGGTAAGTGTATACGCTTCTGGCAATTTTAAATATTTAATAGTAGAACAAAATGGAAGCACCATCATGTACAACGAAACTGGTTTGACCTACTGCACTAGTAGCCCTGGTTATGACTGTGTCGCTTTATACAATTTAGGAGAAGTTGTAGACGGTTGGGAATGTGGTAATTCTTTAAAAAAGGATTGTGACCTCCATCCCCAATTATGTGAGAACAGACCTAATTTAAAAATAAGTAACACAGAAAGAGTATGGGATTTCAAAGTTTTCCCAAATCCAACAACAGGCTATTTTTCTATTGAGTTACCAAGCACTACTACCGAACAATTAATTAGTATTATCAATATACAAGGACAAAGGGTATATCAACAAATAAGAGCAGGTACAGATATAGAAGAAGTATTTTCAATAGATTTGTCTAAGGAAACAAAAGGTATTTATTTGGTACAAATACAGAGTGAGACGGAGGTGGTTACTAAGCGGCTGGTGGTGCATTAGACTCTTGTAGGAGGTACGTTTACTAAACTTTGAAAGTTTAGTAAACGTTCGTTCCTAACTTTATTTCCAAAAAAGTTTAGTGCAAGCCTCAACTCGTATACTTTAATAATTTTTAACATATCTCTCTTCAATTCTAACTTATCTTTAGGAAATAATATAAAGTACCAGCAGTTAGAGTTTCTATGAAAAACTCCCTACTAACAATTAGCCTATTACTATTCCATTTGTTGGGATATGCACAAACTGAAAAAAGTAACCCATTCGTTATATTTTCGGAGACAGTATTAGAAGACTCCTTTTTTGTCAGTCAAGCAATCGCAATACAACTAGAACAGACCGCCCCCTTTGGCTACCTTTCTGCATATAGCGAAACATATTCTTTTCAAGGAGCAGTCTATCAGCGACATAAGATTACGGAAACATGGTCCGCTTGGCAAAAAATGGAGGTAGTACCTGTAGATGAAAATTCAGATCGAATTGTTTTTCAAGGTCTGTCTATTCCTACTGAAGTAGAGGCGATCCAATTTAAAACTTCTGAATTAATAGACACTCCTTTTAAATATCGCCTATACAATCCAGGAATATCTGAAGAGAAACCATTAAGGCGTTCCACTAGTCGTAACAAAGGGATTTCTTGTGAACGACCTACTATTTGTGATAGGACCTGTTGGTGTCCAGATGGAAATTGCCCTACCGATCAAACGCCAGTCAGCACCACTGTCACCCACATTATTATTCATCACTCTGCTGCTAATACACGTAGCAATGACTTCCCCGCTGTCATACGCTCTATTTGGGATTTCCATGCTAATACTAGGGGTTGGGATGACATTGGTTACAACTGGCTAATTGATGCCAATGGAGTGATTTATGAGGGCCGAGGAGAGGAGCGATTGGGTGCTCACTTTAGCTGTATGAATGAAGAAACAGTAGGTATTTGTTTGATAGGAAATTTTGAAGAAGATAAACCTACCGAAGCGGCATTAGAGGCCTTGCAACAATTCGTTGCTTGGGAAGCACACAAAGGATCAATTGATATAACGACCAAAGGCTACCATGCCTCTGCTCAAATAGAACTAGATTTTTTGGCAGGACATAGTGATGGTGGGGCTTCTCCTCTAGCATGTAGCAGCACCATTTGCCCAGGAGAAAATTTATACAGTGAATTACCACTATTACGTTCCGCAATTGCGGCTATGCCATGTATGGCTATAGAAGATTCGATAGAAGTATTGACCAATATAAACGAGCTAGAGTTTATGAAAGATATGCAAGTATTTCCTAATCCATCAAACGGAGAGTTTAGCTTATCTTTTTATGCTGAAGAAGATATTCAAGCAAGTCTTTCCTTAATCAGTGCAAATGGTCAGTCAGTTAATTTAGGCAAAAGGAATGCACAACAAGGCGATAACTTACTTTTTTTCTCCATTCCTTTTATAGCGCCAGGGATATATTATTTGAGGGCTAATGGAGCAGCTATTTCTGAACAAGAGCAGGTGGTTATTATTGATTGAATTTAAACTAAACTTATTTTGTCAATATAAAACTCGCTAACATCTGAATACTTTCAAAAGTAACTTTTGGAAACTCCCAGAAGGCACTCAAACCTTTATGAAAACTCAAAAAAATGATCCCTACCAATAAGAAATGAAACAACCAGATAAAACTATAAGAAGTCAGCAAAGGGTACTTAGTAATATCTGTTTGACGACGTCCTGTCTGTAGCCAATTCGTATGTAAATGAAAAAAATAACTTATTCCAATAGCAAATTCTAAATAAGGAGCGAACTGAATCTGAAACAATGGTCTCAACAATAATAAGCCAATCGTAAAAATAGGAATACAATACGGAGATAATAAGATCAGCATATTTCCTCCACCAACAACATGAATTTCCCCACCTTGATGACTAGTTGCTTGAAAGGCACGAACTCTTTTTAGAGATAAAATTGTGAAAATCGTATGTGTCAATTCATGCGTGAAAGTGCGAAAGAATTTAAGGTTCTGATCAAAAAACGCATTAGTAATTCCCATAAAAGAAACATAAGCAATTAAGCCTAAAATAAACCAACGATATACTCGCCAATCTTGACTTATGATTGGAAAAAGTCCAACTAGTCCCATAAACGCACCTAGTGCTAACAGCAAAAAAACAAAACCATATAAATATCTTATTATCAACATATTACGAGGGTATGGGTCTATACTTTGAAGCTAGAGAACATTTTAATTTAAACCACAAAAGAAAAGAGCACAAAAATTAGGTACTGAATTTTCGACAAGTTTATCCAGACAGTTGCTATTAGTTTTACCACAAATTTAAGAACAAAGCAACTTGATAAAACTAAGCTTACAAAGCTAGGATTGTATTTTACCACATAGGTACATAGAGCACATAGTTATCACGTCATACTATG
>CAKZUM010000656.1 GCA_937921525.1 uncultured Saprospiraceae bacterium | reverse complement strand
TTCTTCCTTCTTTTCTATTCTCTTACCCCATCAAGCTATGCCCAAGAATCCTTAAATATGGAGTTGTTTGACCTAGCCAATACAGGCGATGATCGATATTCTGGTAGTTGGGTGTACATTGATACTGCTAGAAATAGGGAGTATGCTTTGTTAGGAGCAACAGGTGGTACTGCCATATTTGATATAACAGAGGCCCCTATAAAAGAATTAGCATTTATACAAGGTCCGTATTCCAATTGGAGAGAGATAACCGTTTTAGACGGATTTGCCTATGTTGTGACGGAGGGGACAGGCGTTGGTGAAGGGATGCAAGTGATTGATCTTAGATTTTTGCCTACTGCTGCTCGATTGGTAACGACATATACAACTACTTTTACTACAGGGCATATTATCCAAAGAGATATATACTCAGATCTGCCTTACGTATACATTAATGGGGCATGTAGCACTTGTGGGGTCAATATCTTGGATGTTTCTAATCCAGAAAATCCTAAACAAGTTGGGCGGTACGATCCAGGCTATTACGTACATGATTGCCATGTAAAAGGAGATTACTTGTATGCAGCTGCTTTCTTAGAAGGAACGATAGATATAGTCGATATTTCAGATAAAACCCGACCTGTTTTGATAGCCCAAATAGATGATCCGGGCGGGAATACCCATAGTTCTTGGTTGAGTGAAGATAACCAGTATCTAATCATTAGTGATGAATTGGATGGCTTGCCAGCGCGTATATGGGATATTGCTGATTTGGACAATATGTTTGAAGTGGCAACCTATACAGCGAATGACCTTAGTCTTACGCATAATCCTTATGTCCGAGGAGATTTTGCTTTTTTTTCTCATAACACAGAAGGGCTTAGAGTGGTAGATATTAAAGATCCACGATTACCACTTGAAGTAGGATATTATGATACTTTTGACAAAGCCAGCGGTGGATTTAATGGCTTGTGGTCAGCTTGCCCTTATTTGCCTTCGGGTAAGATTATAGGCGGAGATCGGGATAATGGTTTATATGTTTGGACCTTTAATAATACGTTGGCTAATAGAACTTATATCAAGGTTTTGGATGCAACTACTAATGAATTAATTAGGGATGCCGATA
Source organism: uncultured Saprospiraceae bacterium (assembly GCA_937921525.1). Classification (GTDB taxonomy): domain Bacteria; phylum Bacteroidota; class Bacteroidia; order Chitinophagales; family Saprospiraceae; genus JAFMDF01. The sequence goes on along the minus strand of CAKZUM010000656.1, from coordinate 6,220 downwards.
TAAGCTTTAATGAGCAAATGGGAAAACAATTATCAAATGGTGAATATGGTTTTGCTACACTAGATACCCAAATAGACCTCTCTATTGATGCCCAAGGATATGTACGTAAAGATACTTTGATCGAATTGGAGAACACTAATCCAATTGAGGTAACTGTTTATTTGTCGCCGATGAGTGTGTCTACTGCTGATTTTACGGAAGCTACAGAAAAGGTAAAAGTATATCCTAACCCTTATAAACATTCCACCATATTGGATTTATCAGCTGTTCCGAATGCTAAACGCCTAGATATATATAGTACTACTATGCGATTGGTAGCCAGTCATTCGCTAGATAATGAGGAAACCTTATTTGAACTAAAAGAGCAAGGGCAGGGGAGTGGCGTTTTCTTTTATATGGTGTATGATGAAGCAGGGAGATTGATAGCCAATGGAAGATTATTAAAAACACTCTAAATTGGTATAGAGAACTGATAGCTGTCGCCCACTTTCAAAGTGGACGGCAGCTATCAGTTCTATTTATTAAACTACTCTTCTTCCGATTTCTTCTCTTTATTTAAGTTATCGAAGACATGATTGAGTTTATACATCTCATCTAAGGTATCATCTAGATACATACTAAAATTAGGAATGCGTCTAGTTTGTTTTTTGATCCTAGAAGCTAGCGCTTGTTTTAATCTTGCATATTCCTCTTCCAATAATAGGATGATCGCTTCCTTGTCTTCTGTATTATAAACACTTAGATATATTTTTGCCAAACTCAAATCTGGCGTAACCTTAACAGTCGTAACTGTTACCAAGGCTTCTGTCCCATAGATATAACCACCTTCTTGTTGCAATACAATACTGAAATTACGCCTTATAACCTCAGAAATTTGTAATTGTCTTTTTGATTCCTTTGCCATTGGTATTTTTAAACAACTTCAATTAAAAAAAGCTAAATCGAGTACTCGACTTAGCTTAACATATTTTTACTAGAAAAAGTTTCTATTAATTACCAAGAAATATCATCTTCTGACTCTAATTCTGGGTCTTTAGGAGTAGAAGTAGTTTCTTTAACTTCTTCTACAGTAGTTTCGGTGGTTTCTGTTGGAGCATTTCCTTCGTTATTGAAAGAACCCTCAGGATTATCAAATTCTCCAGCAGCTCTTCTTGCTTCATACTCTTCATGACGACGTGTGTACTCATCGTAATCATAATCAGGCATCAATTCTTCTTTTACATGTGATACCACTTCTTCTAAGGTAGACATAAATCTGTTGAAATCTTCCTTATAAAGGAAAATCTTGTGTCGCTCATACCCATCTCCATTAAAACGCCTAGTACTTTCAGTTAACGTCAAGTAGTAATCGTCTCCTTTAGTTCTACGTACATCAAAAAAGTAGGTTCTTCTTTTCCCAGCTCTCACTTTCTTTGAGAATACACTCTCAAATCTTCTCTGGTTTCTCTCGTTATCCACTGTTTTAAAATTTAGTTATAAAAAAGAAATTATCCGATAGGAAGTTCTTTAAATAGGTTGATTTAAAAAACTTTTACGAAGTAACAACAATTATTTCAATAGTACAAAAGTATGCCATTTGATTTTAATTTACAAAGTCAAAAAAAATAACTGTTTTTTCAAATGATTTTAGATTTTGTGTATGTAATTAATTGATTGTTAATTAGTTAGGAGCAAAATTCTTTTAACGATTAAGTTATTATCAGTTAAATTATTATTCTTAAATTATTAAGTAAGGTTAATTTTTAAAACAAAATTTAATATTGCTTAATATACTATATACCTACTTTAAAGTTCAGGGTAATAATATTTTTATTAAGAAAAACTCTGAATAAGACTAATTAATGCTATTTACTTGTAGCAGAACATTAAAAAAGCGGTAAAGTAAATTGAATTACCTTACCGCTTATAGCGTATCTAAATTAGGAGCCTTTTAGATTAGTAATTAACCCCCAACGCTTTCAATGTTTGGAAATCTAACTGACCTACAGGAAGACCATTATCTTTTTGGAATCTAACTAAAGCAGATTTTGTTCTTGATCCCATTACATTATCTGTTGGTCCCGGATCATACCCTTTTGCTCTCAAAGCATCTTGTACTTGACGGATAACAGATACTGTAACATCGCCAGAACAAAGCACCTCTCTCCATTCTGTAAATCCACCTTTTTTACTTACCGCTTTTTTAGTTACAGAAGCATATTCAGCAGGAACTTGAATAGTCCGCTTACAAGTATTATCGTTTGTATCGAAAGAATAACCAGTTGGGCAACCAGCACTATCCCAATTAGAATAAGCATCCGAGCTTGCAGGATCAACAGGTGTATCACCAGCCACCATTGGACCAGTAGAACCGTAACCGCCAGCACCACCATTAGCACCGCCATTTCCAGCACCACCTCCGTTATAATTTGGATTATAAACAAGACCTGAATCTGTCCATCTATAACCAGGCTTTAACATTAGACCACTTCTTTGTGGCAAACTTACCGTATTATACTCAGCAGGAACTGCTCTTCGTACGTAGCCAGCAGGATTCTTTACTACTTGCTTTGTTACAGTTGCATATTCTGCAGGAATCACTTTTTCCTGTACCGTTGCAGGATTTACAATTCTTTGCTTTGTAACTGTTTTGTACTGTGCAGGAATTACTTCTTCTCTATAACTTGGAGCTGATTGAACTACTTGTCTTGATCCATATTGAGCAGGGATTTGAGTTACTTTAATACACTCATCTCTACCACCAGTAGAACCATACTGCCCTTCTTTTCCACTTCTTGTATATCCAGCAGCACAACCTTTAGCAATTTGTTTAGTAACAGTTGTATACTCTGCAGGTACTTCTACTAAACACCATACTAAACAATCATTTGGATCAGCAGATAAACAATTCTTATCGGCTTGTCTCTTTACCCACTTAGTAGTAGATGGTTTTAATTCTACTGTCTCTGTAACAGACTCATATTCCATTGGAACTCGGTCAATTCTTACAGATGCAGCTTTTATTAAATAAGGCATTATTGTACCTACTGTAGCTAATTGCTCTGCACTACTACCATAAGCACTTGAACCAGCAGCACCACTAGTTGTATAATTTACTGCGCCACTAGCACTAGCTCCGTTAGCACCACCATTTCCAGCACCAGCACCAGCTCCGTTTCCTGCTCCACCACGATTGATAACACCACTAGAAGGAACAGATTGTGTCGCAAGGGCAGAACCAACTGCATCTAAATCTGCTGGATTAAAAGATCCTGGGTTACTTCCTTTGCCATTACTCACTCCACCCGGTGTTCCTACATAAACTTGATTATCTGTAACAGGAGCGTAGCTACCAGCTACAGGTACAATTCTCGTACTAGCAGGTTGAACTAAGATCGTCTCCGTATAGGTTTCATAAGTAGCAGGAACAGGTATTAGTTGCTTGCTCTCTGGCTTAATTAAGACTTGTTCTGTAACCGTTTCATAAGTAGGCGGTACAGGAACTAATTCACTTCCAGGTGCCTTGACCATTACTTGACGAGTAATCGTTTCCGTAGATGGAGCGATCACATCTAGTTTTGTGTAAGCTGCTTTTGTCTCGATTTGAGAAGTTGCTAAATCAAATTCATCAGGGATCAAACATTTTGCGTAACACTTTCCTGGTTCTGTATTTTCAGGTAAATTAGAAGGCTGTGCAAAAGCAGATACAGAAAACACCAAACAGAAAAGTATGGTTAATTGGCATAGCTTGCTCATAAAGTTCAATAATTTTTAGGTTTAAAATATAAAAATAGCTAATCGAATAACATGGATTGGCTTGTCTTTTTGTTAATGGGTTGATAAAGTGTTGAGAATTATTTTTTAGACTATATGTATTTTAGACTATATATACCGTAGTGAAGTAACGAATTTTTAAGGTAGATCTGTGACTTTGAATGCAAATATATTGTAATATTCTTATAGGGTAGGTTTAAAACAGGTAAAATATGTTTTCTGATTGTTAGGGAAGCAAAATCTATTTAATTCTGACGTTTAACTATTCATCACTGTATGGATTAGGGCGAACGAAAAGTCATTTTTATAATATGTATTAGTGGAAGAAAGTTACAAACTTTCAAAATATTAGGTTGAAGTTACAAGCTTCAACCATCGACCCAAACATTTTCCAATGAATTACATATTACGATTTTGACTTTTCGTTTGCAAACAACGGAATTTGGTCGTTTTATAAACGAAATGTATCTCTGTTCTCTGCTCTCGCTTCTCTGTTCTTTAAAATCCTTTTCTCAAAAATGTAAAAATAGCGTTAAAGCTAAGACTTTATATTTACTCCTTCGGAATAACTTCTGATATAATAGTAACTTTGTAAATAACTTCTAAGAAAAAGAAATTATGAAATATCTCTTAATAATCGGCTTATGTTTTTTAAGCCTTAGTATTTGGGCACAAGATATCAATGTTACAGAAGACCCAATGGTAACACAATTGATGAATAAACATATAGAATTGAATAGATTGACGGAGACAGTAGAAGGTTGGCGAATTCAAATATATTCTACCACGGATAGAAATAAGTTAGAAAATGCGAGGGGCTTATTTAAGAGTCGCTATCCAGCCATTCCAGTAGATTGGGTACATGCAAGTCCTTGGTATCGACTAAGAGCGGGAGCGTATGCGAATAAATTAGAAGCGACCTATGCCTTGAACCAGCTCAAGCAATATTATGGGGAAGCCTACTTAGCAAAAGATCGTTTTAAGCCAGAAGAATTATTGAAGTAGTTTTTTATAGAACAGAGAGCAGAGAATAGAGAGTAGAGATGTATTTCGTTTAAAAAACAACGAATTCTTTTCAATTACAAACAAATCCGTCTCTATTCTCTCAGTGCAACGGTCTCTACTCTCTGTTCTAAAATTAACAAGCAAAGCAGCATTAATGAGCCTTTCAGGTAGTGATAGAAATTTAGATTGGATAACCTTTTCTCTTTACATCTGCTTAGTAGTAGTAGGGTGGTTGATGATCTATACCGTGGGATATGGAGATGGGTATGACGGTGGAATAGGCTCTTTTTTGACACGACAAGTTGGTCGACAAACAGTTTGGATTGGTATTTCTTTAGTAGTAATGCTGTTGATATTTGTGATAGATTGGAAATTCTGGCAAACGTTTTCTGTGGTTATCTATATATTGTCCATGCTCCTCTTATTGGCGGTGGTCTTTGTAGGTACTAAAATCAATGGTGCCAGATCTTGGTTTAATGTACTTGGTTTCGCTTTTCAACCTTCCGAATTTGCAAAATTTGCTACCTGTTTAGCATTGAGCAGCTATCTAAGTTCTTACGGAACAAGCTTAAAAAAAAGCCGACATCAACTGATTGCTATAGGTATTATGGTCCTTCCAATGGCATTGATTATGCTTCAGCCAGATGCGGGATCGGCACTAGTCTTTGCTTCATTTTTGATTATGCTCTATCGAGCAGGTATGTCTTCTACGTATTATTTAGTGGGTGGGTTTATTACAGCGATATTGATACTAGCTTTGATGTATCCCATCACGTATATCTTGTTAGGTATGCTGTTATTATCAATCGTTGTTTTTACATTCAATTTAAAAAAGCCTTTTTATCCTTTTTTAGGAAGTTTAGTGGTGGCGATTATTGCTATTTATTTGGGTAGCCAAGACTATATGTTAGAGGCCATTGTTGGAAGTTTTGTGATATTGACAACGGTTGCTTACTTGTTATGGACAGATCGGAAACAAAGATTAGTTACTGTTTTTTATGGGTTTTTAATTGCAGGTGTAGGACTGGGGTATTCTGCAAACTATGCTTTTAATAATGCATTAAAATCTCACCAACAAGAACGAATAAATGTTTGGTTAAATCCAAGCAAATGTGATCCAAGAGGCTCTTTGTATAATGTATTACAATCTAAATATGCGATTGGGTCTGGAGGATTAGAAGGGAAAGGGTTTCTAAAGGGCGTGATGACCAAGCTAGATTATGTCCCTGAAAATTCTACCGACTTTATTTTTTGCACAATAGGAGAGGAGCAGGGCTTTTTGGGGAGTATGTCTATTATGCTTTTGTTTCTAATGCTCCTATATCGCCTCACTGTTATTGGCGAACGACAACGTTCCAATTTCTCTAGTTATTATTGTTATGGGATTGCTGGTATTATCTTTATTCATTTCTTTATCAATATAGGAATGACTATGGGGCTAGTGCCTATTATTGGTATTCCA
>CAKZUM010000655.1 GCA_937921525.1 uncultured Saprospiraceae bacterium | reverse complement strand
ATACCATCAGTTAATGTAGCTGCACATGCACCTTCATGAACTGTAAAGACATCGCCAGCAGCAATATCAAACTCGCTAAAAGTTAAGCGAATCGTATTGTTCATAGCCACATCTGGGCAGATAGTCCAAGTGAAAGGACCTCCAATTCCATCAGCATCTACCATGAAATCGTTATACAGACCAGCACCGCCGTTATCTGTATAAGTACCGCCACAACCTACAAAGGCAGTAGCTAGGTGGTCGCAATCGACACCACCAACTCGGTTATCATTGCCAGCAGTCAACGCAGTTTGTGCATTGACACTACCAACCAAACACCAAGCAAATAAGACCAAGAAGGAAGCGGAAAGCCAACTGCTTGATCTGAATAACGTAAAACTCATTTTCTTCATGAGATTAGCAAATTTTGGTTAATTAATAAAATGTTTAAAAAATAAATTTGGATAAAAAGCCATATATATCTTTCATCTATCAGGGCATAGCATTGACCTGATAGTATATGACTACCTACTATTTCGATATGGCAACGCCATAGTGAAAAGTCTTAATAAATAAGGCGTATTTTACATGTTATATTTATTCAATATACATGAAACTGTATTATATAAATTTCTATTTGGATTTCAATTATACTGGTAAGAGTCAACTGCTAGTATATCTTAGACCTAGTTCCTCTACAATAAAGATGATAGAAACTATTAGCAGATAGCTAAACAATGTAACCTGTCATAAACGCTCTAGCATAACAAATAACTCCTGTTAAATGTCAACTGTAAAAAGTAATTACGTTTGTAATGGAAAAAACTTTACGGAAGGTTTAATCAGAAAATGAAGCGAAGGTATATAGGGCATACCCTTCAAACATAAAACGGTTCTTGTAAAATTCGTTATTCCCATGAGATTATAATTTCTAAATACGGTTGTGTAAGTAAGTACGTTTGGTTATCTTGAATCTATATATAGCACATCTTAGTAGATGCAGTATGTGTGTTTTGGTAAACTTAGGAAATAATAATATTAAAGCGAATGTGTGTATGCTTTAGTCAGTTTAATTCAAGTAGTTTTAACTTAGAGCATATTTCTTTTGGATATATTCAATAAACTCTAAAATTAATAGTACCTTATTTTCTATCTTAATTGATATTAAATAATAGAAGTAAACTACACCAACTATAGTATAAAAACCATACCAAAACGGAAAATCTATATATATTCTATCATTTATTTTTAGACTTAAAAGATATTTTTTCTTTAGAAGAAACACCTTAAACAAATCCTTAATATCTAGCTCATTGACAGTTAGTTAGTAGGAATCTAAAGAAGGGAGAAACAATAAAATTGCAGCATGAATAAATTATATGACAATCATAATCGCCTAATAAATTATGTTCGCTTAGCAGTAACTGATCGGTGTAATCTTCGCTGCTTTTATTGCATGCCTGAAGAAGGTATTAAATACTTGCCAAAAGAAGAATTACTAAGCTATGAAGAGATGGAACGAACGATCAGGTTATTGGTGGAAATGGGAATCGAAAAAGTTAGAATAACTGGCGGAGAACCATTCGTTAGAAAAAACATGTTAGAATTTCTAACAACCTTAAGTAAAATAGAAGGGCTTCGACAAATTAATTTAACAACGAATGGCACCTTAACTGCCCCGCTTATCCCAACTTTAAAAAAAATTGGGATTCGTACTATTAATTTAAGTTTGGACAGTTTTGATAAAGATCGTTTTTATGAAATTACGAGAAGGGATGAATTTGACAAAGTCTTGCACACCTTTGAGCAACTACTATTTCACGGTATTAATACTAAAATCAATGCCGTAGTAATGGAGGGAAAAAATATTGAGGATATTATCCCTTTAGCAAAGCTAACTAAAGAGCATCCAGTAAGTATTCGATTTATTGAAGAAATGCCTTTTAATGGTACTGGAAGTAACTACCCTACTCTCAACTGGAATCACAAAAAAATATTATCCCATCTTCAAGAGGCTTTTCCAAGTATTCATAAAATACCTGATCCTGCCAATGCGACAGCAGCCCATTATCAAATTCCTGGTCATAAAGGGAACATAGGTATCATCGCCGCCTATAGTCGAACCTTCTGTGGTACTTGTAATCGCCTACGCATCACACCTCAAGGGATGCTCAAAACATGCTTATATGATAGTGGCGTTTTTAATATAAAAAAGGTAATTCGCTCTGGTGCAACTGATGCGCAACTAAAAGACACGTTCTTAGAAGCCTTAGGGAATCGAGCTAAAGATGGATTTGAAGCAGAACAAAAAAGAAAAAGTGGAAATGCAGTAAGTGAATCCATGTCTACTATTGGTGGCTAGTATGAGGTTGAAGTTACAAACCATAGAATTTGGATTTTGGGATTTTGAGATTTAGAATTTTGAACCACTAAGCTCTAGGACACGTCTTAATGACAGAAACACCATCTACTAAAATATTTCCTCGATAAGGAAAATACACCCCTTTAGCAAAAAAAGCCTCGATAATAATGTAAGGATATTCCGCTTCTGCCACGAATTCTAATTCATACGTTTTCCAGTCAAGGTGTTTAATAGACGGGCTATCTACTAGTAGTTGATCTTTAGAACATCGGCTTGTTGCCCCCCATATTCTTAATCGAATCGGTAAATTGTAATTGGCATAAGTATTTGAGTGCGCTAAAGCTACCGAAAAGCGATAACATTCCTGCGCTTTAACTGGAGTGCTTAATTTTTGACCAATACTTTCATAACTTCCATCCTCTCTAGTAATTAAACCAATATAGGAATTGCCATCAAACGGTTCCAAATATACGCCCCAAGCACCAGGCATAATATCTGGTGTAGACCCTTTTTGGCAGGCACTCCATTCTTGTGGCATCGTAGCGTCTGCATGTTCTCCTTCAAAAGAAGCATTCGCTAATTGAATGGACTGAGCGACAAATATAGATGGGGTAAAAAGAAGAATAAGAAAAAGTAAAAATATTCTAGGATTCATTGAAATAATTTGAGAGCAGAGATGTATTTCGATAGATAACGAATAAAGAACAATAAAAATAAAGAAATTGATCCGAATAACCTTTTATTAACCCTACCAACTTCTATTTTTTACTAATTTTGGGCATAAAACATTGTTTAGTAACGGTGAAAGAATAAGTTGCTCATCTACGTTTACTAAACCTTTGGGGTTTAGTAAACGTGCGCTTCTGACAGTTCCGTTAGCGAAAGCTAACTAGAACGGTCTGACTTCTGAAAAAACTAAGTTAGTATAAAAAATGCCAGATATTCTAGGTAAAACACCAGCTCAACGCACCAAACCCAATTACGTATATACGATAACCAGCGTAGCAATGGTGTTGTTTTTATTGGGCTTTTTTAGCCTTTTATTTGGTTTAAGTCGTCAATTAGGACATCTCCTGAAAGAGCGAGTGAGTATTTTAGTAGAAATAGAACCTGAAAGTAATCCTCTGTTAGTAGATAGCTTAGTCCGCACAATACAAGCAGACACTACTATAAAATCGGAAACAATTCTACTAATAAGCAAAGAGGCCGCACTAGCTTCTTTACAAGAAGATGTTGGAGAAGATTTGCTAAGTCTTGATCTACCAAATCCGCTATATGATGTCATTACTTTTAATGTAAAAGCAGCGTATATGACGAGTGAACGACTCGAAGGATTAAGGCATAAACTAAAATCAGAACGCTTCGTAAAAGATGTATATTATCAGGAGGGTTTAGTGCATCAAATCGTGGCTAATATCAAAAAAGTTAGCTGGTTATTCTTAGTTCTCGGATGCTTATTTTTAGTAATTGCTATTACGCTGATTCACAATACCGTAAGATTAGCTTTATATGCCAATCGTTTTGTAATTAAAAATATGGAATTGGTAGGGGCTACTTGGGAATTTATTAGCAAACCCTATATCAGACGAAGTATTCTGCATGGAATTATCAGTGCAATAATCGCTATACTCCTCTTGATATGCTTACTTTTGTGGGCAAATAATTATTTACCAGAAATAAGATCGCTTTCTACTGGGTTTACACTAACTGGAATTGCAGCAGCCTTATTACTATTGGGCATTCTTATTAATGGTTTAAGTACTTACTTTGTGATCAATAAGTATCTTAATATGCGGCTAGAAGATCTTTATTAAAATACAAATATAGAGGCGAGAGTAGAGAAGCGAGAACAGAGACTAGTTTCGTTTGCAGACAACGAAATTTCGTTGTCTGCAAATGAAATCAATCTCTCCTCTGCTCTCTATTCTAAAACATATAAACATAGGGAATTTCACACCCTTAATCAACCGATAAAATGAGTAAAGCCAAGTCAAAAAGCAAGAAAAAAGTAGTAGCTACGACTACCCCAAAAAAAACAGTGGTAAGTACAAAGAATACCACCACTAAAATAGCCCCAACAAAATCTAAAAGAAGAACGGCTATCAATACAGTAGAAAAAGAACCACTCCTATTTGGCAAACAAAATTATATTCTGATGGGAATTGGGTTCGGACTTATCCTGCTAGGTTTAGCATTAATGACTGGTGGCGGTATGCCTAGCCCAGAAGTTTGGGATGAAAATATCATCTATGGTTTCCGTAGAACAGTATTAGCACCATTCTTGATGTTAGTAGGTTTAATCATAGAGGTCGTTGCGATCTTTAAAAAATAAACCTTCTTTATAACAAGTAATGGGAATACTAGAAGCCATCATTCTCGGCATTATACAGGGACTTACCGAATTCTTACCCGTAAGTAGTAGTGGTCATATAGAAATTGGACAGGCCCTATTGGGTATGGACAGTTTAAAAGAAAATGAACAATTACTAAGCGTAGTGCTTCATGCAGCAACTGCCTTGAGTACGGTATGGGTATTTAGTAGCGATATTGAAAAAATATTAAAAGGACTCCTTCTACCCAAATGGAATGAAGAGTGGCAATTTTCTATGAAGATCATATTGTCCATGATTCCTGCTGCTTTTGTTGGTTTCTTTTTTGATGATGCCCTAGAGGCCTTATTCGAAGGGCAACTAAAGCTCGTTGGTGCGATGCTGCTGCTAACAGGTGTCCTACTATTTATGGCAGATCGAGCCAAAAACACGAAAAAAGATGTGAGTTTTGGTAATGCCATTATCATCGGTTTAGCGCAGGCCATAGCTATTTTGCCAGGTATTTCTCGATCTGGTTCTACTATTGCCACTTCCGTTTTGCTAGGTATAGATCGAGAAAAAGCCGCTAGATTTTCCTTTCTAATGGTCGTTCCTTTAATATTAGGAAAAATGGCCAAAGATGTCTTGGACGGCAAATTTGTCCTCTCTGAAGAACTTGCTGTGCCACTATTAGCAGGTTTTATGGCTGCCTTTTTTACAGGGTTAGGAGCTTGCCTATGGATGATTCAACTGGTCAAAAAAAGCCAACTCAGCTGGTTTGCTTACTATTGTTTTGCAGTTGGGATTATTGCGCTTGCAGTTGGTTAATCCCAGAATAAGTTTACTAAATAGTATGTAAACTAAGTTTTCTGAATTTTAGCCACGTACTGTTAGGTCAACATATGGGCGGGTGGCTCGTCCAAAAACTGTCTGACCGGAGGGAGTTTTTTTGGACTAGCTTTTTTGCTTCTTTTTCAGCAATGGAAAAAGAAGAGTCAACGTCAAATGTTAAATCATTTAGTTTACAGTTTACTAAAACCTTTGAGGTTTAGTAAACTTAAAACCGATCCTCCTCAACAAAAAATCACTTTCCACCCTCTCCCTACCACAACTTTAAGAATTATTTAAAACTTTCCTTTAAGTACATATTGCCAGAAAAGCGTTACTTTATTGTAGAATTAGTTCAACACAACTATTGGAGTTGTTGAAACAACTTCACTCAATAAAAATAGCTTCATGAAAGCATTCATTCATTTTTTTAGCTTCCTTTTACTTCTAGCCACTAGTCTTCCTAGTTTTGCACAAGATCAAGTGCCAGTAAACAACAAGGCCAATATCGACTGGAGTGCCGAGTATAATGAACCCAATAACAGCTTTTTATCAAAAGTCGTCCATTATGACGATGCTGGTTTTTATGCCTTACGGGTACAAAATTTAGGCACAAAACGAGATAATCCTAAAGTCTACCTAGAGTACTATGACAAACAACAAATGAAGTTGAAAAAGTCAGCAGAACTCGATTTGAAATTCAAAAAGAAAACAAGAGATTTTGAAGATCTTATTGTGGTAGGGGATAATATGTATCTGCTCACTTCTTTTAATAATCAGGCTAAAAAGAAGAACTATTTATTTGCTCAAAAAGTGAGCTTAAGTTCCTTGCGTCCTAGCCAAAAATTAATAAAATTAGCGGAAGTAGAAACCAAAAATGCCTACCAAGAAGGTGGTTTTAGACATCACTTATCGAAGGATGATTCTAAGGTGTTAATCTATTCTGTTTTGCCAAAACAGAAAAAAAATCCAGAGCGATTTTATTTACAAGTATTTGATAATCAACTGAATGCACTTTGGGAAAAGAAAGTCCGCTTACCCTTCAATGATGATCGATTTTCGGTAGAAGAATACCAAGTAGACAATGAAGGAAATGTCTATATGCTAGGAGTGGTTTATCAAGATAAAACCCGTTTCCGTAGAGGTGGAAAGCCTACTTATCAATATGTTGTATTGGCCTATAGAGAGGATGGTGCAGCCGTGGAAGAATATAAAGTCAACCTCAATGAAAAGTTCATTACTGATCTAACTTTTAGAGTAGCCAAAAACGGAGATTTAGTCTTTTCTGGTTTCTATTCAGAACTTGGCACCTATAGCGTCAAGGGTACTTATTTTTTCCGATTAAATCCGACTACAAAGGAGATTTATAATAAAAATTTAAAAGCATTTGATTTTGACTTTTTAACGGAGTTCTTATCAGAAAAACAAACGAATAAGGCCAAAAAATCAGCCCGAAAAGGAAATGTGCCAGAACTCTACCAATATGCACTCGATGATCTTATTTTGCGAAGTGACGGTGGGGCCGTATTGGTGGCAGAGCAATATTACGTAGAACGTCAATTTAACGATAATTACTACGGCTATGGAGGAGGATTTGGTGGGTTTGGATTCGGTGGCTTCAACAGGTTCGATCCGTATAACAGGAATAATTTCAATGATGAATATGAGTATTACTACAATGATATTATCGTTGTCAACATTCAACCGAATGGTGAAATTGAATGGACCGCAAGAATTCCTAAGCAACAAATCACTGTAAATGATGGGGGGTACTTTTCTTCTTACGCTATGTCTATTGTAAAAGATAAATTCTACTTTGTGTATAACGATAATTACAAAAACTTCGATCCTAATAAAAAAGGGAAGTATTATAGTTTTACAGGTAGAAATGCCGTCATTACATTAGCAGAAGTCAATAAAAACGGAGCAGTTACTATCAATCCTTTATTTAGTGATACAGAAGCTTCTATTACGACTCGTCCTAAGGTGTGTAAACAAATTGGTCGAGATGAAATGCTGATATATGGAGAGCGGGGTCGAAATTATCGCTTCGGAAATTTGAATTTTGAGTAAACATATTAGGTCCATATTTTTTACCACATAGGTACATAGGTCACATAGCATATGCCACACTATGTGGCCTATGTACCTATGTGGTAAAAAAACACCTAATAAAGAAAACAGGTAGTAAAAAAATCTAGTCAGTACCTATGTCCTTAAATACAAATCTATTTTGTTAGTTTAATTTTGTCAGACTACTTGCCAACTAACAGACAAACCTTCCTACTTTACTAAAATACTACCTCAACACAGAGGAAAAAAAGCTACTTTTGCCCCTGCAAAAAAGATAAAGCAATTAGTTAAACCATTACTTACCACTCCAGACAACAATGAACAGTAAACGCAAGAAAATCAACTGTTTTTTGTACCTATAAATATTTTAAACCGTTCCTATTTATAACGAAGTTGTTTAAAAATGTATAGCTGGATTATTTGCAAGTCATTGATTGTTAGCCTCCCATCCGCAAGCGGTTCGGAAGTATACTTCCTCATGCCTTTTTTATTTCCCGTAGCTAAGGCTACGAAAAATAAAAAACGCTGTGTCCTAACAATCAAGCACTTACAACTAATCTCAGTCTACATTCTTAAACAACTTCAACTTGTAGACCGCTGAATATCAAGCTATCCCATACTAGGCATGTTTATAGTAGAGGTAGCCTTGTAAACCATGCGACATTGCAAGCGGAATAGATCAACAATAAATATATTTATAGCTCGTTTTTATGTGCTAAGTGCTTACCCTAATTGCATTTATACCGAATAAAAAAGGAAGACGGAGCAAAGCTGCTTTGGGATTACAACCTAAAACCGACTCCTACCCTATTTTAGTATAAACACTAATTTCATCTAAAAATAA
>CAKZUM010000654.1 GCA_937921525.1 uncultured Saprospiraceae bacterium | reverse complement strand
TCTCTATTCTCTGCTCTCGCTTCTCTATTCTACTTTGTGGATAGTCTTTTTGTCCAGCAACTTCCGGTTTTAACTCGACAGTTAAAACGTCTAGACAAATTATGGCGGTTTGCTTAGAAATTTGTCCAGCAACGGGAAGTTGCTGGACAAAGCATTACATTCGTTTAAAAAACAACGAAATTCCATTGCTTTTTAAACGAGAGTAACCCGGTCTCTATTCTCTGCTCTCGCTTCTCTGCTCTAACCTTACAGTAACTTCTTCAACTCTGCCTCAATAGAAGCAGCCCCTCTTAAACCAACAGCTGCAATATTCCCCTCTCTATCAATCATAAAAGTTCGAGGAATACCAGAAACGCCATATGTTTGAGCTGGAGCGGAATCCCACTTTTTAAGATCACTTACGTGCGTGTCCCAGCTTAATTTATCTTGTGCGATTGCTTGTTTCCATCGATTTTTAGAACTCTCCATCTGCTGATCAATTTGTGCTTGATTACCTCCATATCTTGCCATCGTTCTTGAATCTAAGCCATCCAAGGATACGCTGAAAACCTCGAATCCTTTGCTTTTATATTGGTTGTAGACTTTCACTACACTAGGATTCTCTCTTCTACAAGGGCCACACCAACTTGCCCAAAAGTCTAATAGTACCACCTTGCCTTTCAAATCTGACAACGCATATTGTTTACCATCAGGACTAGGCAATGAAATATCAGGAGCTTGCTTTCCTACAGCAATCCTTTGAAGAGATAAGGTCTTTTCTAATTGACCGATGTAACCACCATACTCTCCAAGAATACTTTTATCTACACCAGATGTTTGTAATTTGCCAAGTACCGTTTTATGAATATTTAAGTTTTCGGTAGATGCACCTCTAAAAACAGAGTTTGCAAGCATCAAAGCGGTATAAGGATTAGCAATAGAAGAAGATTTAAGTTTAGCGGCAAGAGCTTCTTTAGAAAGACTACCAGTATTTAAACCTTTCATAATATCCACCAATTCCTGTCCAGCTGAAGAACCTTCTATCGTAATATTGTATTTATCCAAATCAGCAAGGTTTCCGTTAATTTTTACCGCTTTTTCATTGCCATCAAAAACAAGACCTAAACGCTTTGCACCAATACGGAAACGGTATTGCCCAGCCTCTAAACCATCTGGAATAGGCAAGGAAAAATTGCCATTTGCATCCACTTCCGATTTAGTAATTACTCTAGTAGCAGAGATTCCTTGCTTATCTAGAAATGCTTGTAAATTAGATGCACCTTGTATCTGACCGCTAATTGTTGCGCCTGCGGCAGTACTAGCAGAAGAAGTGGCACTCTTAGCGCCATCGCCGCCACAACTATACTGTAAACTTGCTACAGCTACTATTAAAAATAAAATGACTATATTTCTCATGTTCAACATGGATTTTGAATGATCAATAAATGAGACTTGTTATTTTGCAAAAATACAAATATATCTCCTATCCTTAGCTTATTTTCTTACGTAAATAGGACAAAATCGTTAGTGAAATAGACTTTTTTTTTAAAAAAAACTCTAATTATTACGTTCTTTTAAACTGACTACAGCTTGTTTTTTCTTGACAACTAGTCTAAAATCGCTTACTTTTGCCGCCGATGCAAAAAGTAGTCTTCAAAGATTTAGGAACAATTGACTATCAAAAAGCTTGGGATTATCAGCAAAAATTGCTGAAAGAAGTGATTGATAGGAAGTTAAGTAACAGACATTTAACTACTACTGACCCTTTGTTTGCTGATCCAAGAAGCTATTTATTGTTTTGTGAACACCCACCTGTATATACCCTCGGTAAGAGCGGTTCTTTAGAGCATTTATTATTACAAGAACAAGATTTAACAGAAAAAGGTATCCAATTCTATAAAATTAATAGAGGAGGAGACATTACTTTTCACGGACCTGGTCAAATAGTAGGGTATCCTATTTTTGATTTGGACCTATTTTTTACGGATGTCCACAAATATGTCCGCTTCTTAGAAGAGGTTATTATTAGAACACTTAAAGATTATGGCTTAGAAGGTCTTAGAATTAAAGGCTTTACAGGGGTTTGGCTATCAGGGAATGATAGTGGCCCTAATCGTAAAATATGTGCTATTGGCGTCCATTTAAGCAGATGGGTGACAATGCACGGTTTTGCATTTAATATTAATACTGATTTAGATTACTTTAGCTATATCATTCCTTGTGGGATTGAAGACCAAGATAAATCAGTCACAAGTTTGTCTAAAGAATTAGGCAAGTTTGTTGATACTAAAGAGGTAGCAGAAAAACTTAAGTATCATTTTTCTAATTTATTCGGATTTTATTATCTTTAATACTAATAGACAAGAATCCTACTTATACAAAATATCCATGAATACCAAAAATCCACACACTATGATGAAAGACATTCCTAACCTTAAGGTCAA
This sequence comes from uncultured Saprospiraceae bacterium, assembly GCA_937921525.1. GTDB lineage: Bacteria > Bacteroidota > Bacteroidia > Chitinophagales > Saprospiraceae > JAFMDF01. The sequence continues at coordinate 5,480 of CAKZUM010000654.1, read as the reverse complement.
AGACTTAGCCTTGGCTATCGTACCAAGAGAAGCGGAGGAGGATTTATGGGATGCTTACATTATTAATCTAAAAGAAAGTCCTATAGATAGTGTTTTTGTGAATTCCAGAGGCTATGGAAATATCAATGGAGAGAAGATGAGGACCACCACATTAAGACACTTTTTCGATAAAATAGATGCACTAGGTGCTGTACAAATAGAACCTGTCCAAAATCATTTATTCGATTTAACAAATGAATACTGGGTCAGCTTCATGCACAATGGCTACATGTACGACAAAAAATATGTTTTTGTCAAAGGAAGTATTGCTTCCATGAATTTCACGAAAATACCCTTTTTAGATTGTAAAGGCGTAATGATTAAATAAGCCCCTAACAACCTAAAGTGACGAAAAGCCCCAAAGTGGGCGCTATCTTGGAGTCCATGGCGCAGCCATGGAAGGTTGTTTGGAAAGCAAAGCCCCAAAGTGGGCGACATCCCGTAGCCCATGGCGTAGCCATGGGGGGGCAATTCATGGCGCAGCCATGGGACAATAAATAATGATGGAAGACCATGACAAATTAGAGTTAAGGAGTGATGAGTTCAAAGAAATATTAGGAACTCCGCCAAAGTGGATCGTACAATATGGCACCACCTTCTTAGTAATTGGTTTTTTTATTATTGCCCTATTCAGTTATTTTTTTTCTTACCCTGATATTGTCAAAGCAGATATCAAAATTGATACCGTAGACCCACCCGTATCCGTGCCAGCACAAGAGTATGGTCATTTAGATAACATTGTTGAAGATCAATCAATAGTAGAAAAAGGTGAAATAGTTGCTATATTAAGAGAAGACAGTGGCGACTCCAATGATATTCTAGAATTAGATGAAACCGTCAGAGAACTAGAAAAGCTCCAAAATGAATTTGGAGAATATGAATATGAAGAAGACTTGAGATTGGGTTCGGTAGAACCTGCTTACCTTGCTTTTGTACAATTACATAGAGATCAAAAATTCACCAGAGTATCTAGTTTTCAAAGTGAAGAAATTAAGCGACTAGACTTTAAGATACAAGATATTGAGAAAGAGAATGATTTCCTTAATTATCAAATGACGGAGATTGATTCCTCTATTGTGTATCATGAAGGAAAATATAAAGAGCAATTAAAAAAATTAATTGCACTTGAAAAATCTTCTGTATCATCTGTTAGGCTACAACAAGAAAGAGAAGAAAAAGTTAAAAGTTTAAAACTAGAGCAAGGAAATATAGAAAGAGAAATATGGATCAATAAACGGGAAATTAATGATATTTATGCCGAGCAATTTCGTTTACGTGAAGGGACTAAAAATGAAGAATCTTCTCGCTTTACAGAGTTACGACTGAAATTAATAGATCTACGAGAAGCCATTAATAAATGGAAGAAAGAGCATTTAATTTATGCCCCTATATCTGGCAAGTTGTATTATACAGACCAACTAAAAGCAGGAGATGTGGTCACCAAAAAAAATGCTCGAATCATGGCCATCGTCCCGTTGGATGCCGAGAAATCGATTCAAGGAAAAATGTACGTTTCCCCGATTGAATCAGGGAAAATCAGAAAAGGCCAACCAGTTAATATTCGATTTAATTCCTATCCAACTGCTAAATATGGACTGTTAATGGGATCGGTAGAAGATAAAGCTAAGATTCCAAATACAGAAACAGGAAAAGTATTTGTCAGGGTAAGTATTGATAGCCTTGCAACTACCTCTGGTGATGTGCTTACCTTCGAACATGATATGCAGGGCTATGCGCACATTATTACAGAAGACCGCCCTTTATTATTCCGTTTTTTTGATTACTTCTTATCCGAAGACTAATTATATCTACTAGTGTTTATTCCAATCTTTTTTGTATTGCGAAAATTGGGTCTTTATTATCAACGTCTTATAGGCATTCTTTATTCACAATTCTCCATTCAGCATATATCTACTATATTATTCTCCAGATAGTAGAGATATTGTTTTATCATTCCTTACCATATTTCGCTCCCAAAAATTGCGCTTTTTGATATTCTAAAAGTAGCCCTCTTATTATTGGTTATTTATGAGTTTATTTTTTTTAGTATAGATAGCTGACTATTAGTGAATTAGTACGAATTTGTTTTTAAATTATATTGATATATCACCAAGTTTATAAAAAAGGTATCTTTTTTGCCTGTCACTCTATTAGAGATATATAACATGCATATAGATTAAAAAAATGATAAAATTGAACAAGTAGACATTTTATCAAATCGTTTAAATATACTATGAGAGACAGGACCATATATAATTGGATAGACTATCTAGCACCCAATTATATAAAGAGCATTAGCAATAGTTTTGAAAAATCAAAAGTAAAATTATTACTTTGGTTGACAATACTATTCGGTGTAGTCTTACTACTAATGAGTCCTATCTTTTATCGTAGTGCTATTTTCTTTCCATTATATGGCTTTTACACCATCGCAGCAATCTCCGTACCGTTGATGCTTCGTAATTTGAAGAGCTATTTATTGCCAGCCAAAATTTTTCTTTCTGTTTTATTATTGGTTAATACTTGTATTCATTTACTGATTCATCCGACTAGTATATTATCAACTGGTGTTTGGTTTTTCATCACGATCTTGTCTACTAGTTTCATATTAGGCCGATTCTGGTCTATAATATTTACCTTCTTTTCCTTATTGGCTATTACGATAAGTTCGTGGATGGCAGTCAATCATATTGATTTTGGAATGTATTTGGGAGGGGAAATAAATTTACAAGAAGGATATAGAACCCCTATTTTATTATTAGTTCCGTTTGCTTTAATTCATTTTATTTTAGCGGCTTTCTTTAAAAATAAAATACGGACAGAAGGAAATGTGCATCATCTTTTAGAAGAACAGGAACACCTTAATCAAGAAATCGAATATACAGAAACGAAATACAGTAGCATAATTGAAGGAGCAGATGATTTAATATGGGAAATTGATGAGAATGGATTTATTACCTATATGAATCCAGCAATGAAGAAGATTACAGGCTATAATTTAAACCAAAGCCCTATCTTTTATTCTAGCCCAATACCACAAGATTTCTTAGGGGATTATATTTCTGTATTTAAGAAACAAATACTAAAATCTAATCCTGTAACCTATCAAGAATTACCTATTCAAACTAAGTCGGGAGATATTGTATGGATTGGACAAAAGACAAATATGTTCTTTGATGAGAAAGGAGATTTGTTAAATGCTTTATGTATTGCTAGGGATATTTCTAACCAAAAAGAAACGGAAATACGATTGGTAGAAGCTAAAGAAAAAGCGGTAAAATCATCTTTGATAAAAGCTCAATTCTTGTCTTCTATGAGTCATGAAATCCGAACCCCCATGAATGCGGTAAATGGATTGATTCATTTATTACTACAAGAATCTCCAAGAGAAGACCAGAAACAACATTTGAAAACGCTATTATTTTCTGCTAATAATTTACTAAACTTAATCAATGATATTTTGGATTTTTCTAAGATAGAAGCAGGAAAAATAGAGATCAGAAAAGCAGCTTTTAGTTTTGATGAAATCATTAATAGTTTGAGACATGGTTTTGGAAATCAAGCGAGAGAAAAAGGGATTGAATTAATTATTAAAAGAGATCATCGGATACCTGAGCAGTTAATTGGAGATGCATTACGCTTATCTCAAGTATTAGGCAACCTTGTCAATAATGCCATAAAATTTACGGATCAAGGAAGCGTAACCGTATATATTATACCTAAGCTGATTAAAGAAGAAATGATCAGCATTTATTTTGCTATAAAAGATACGGGTATCGGTATTCCTCCAGCAAAGTTGGAATCTATTTTTGATGATTTTGTGCAAGTGAATGATAAACCACTTCGAGAAGGTACGGGATTAGGATTATCTATTACCAAAGAATTATTGGAGTTGCAAGACAGTACGATTAAAGTAGATAGCACCTATGGAGAAGGATCTACTTTCTATTTTACCTTAGGCTTTGAAACAGTTAGAGAGGAAATGCAATCCACTATAGAGCCAATACAAGAACAGGATCTCTCAGATAGTTTAAGTGGAATGACTATCTTGTTAGTAGAAGATAATAAAATCAATCAGAAGGTAGCTACTAACTTTCTATCAAAATGGGGAGTACAAACAGATATTGCAGATAATGGCAAGATTGCCCTGCAGATGGTACAGCAAAAATCTTATGATGTTGTATTGATGGATTTGCAAATGCCTGTTATGAATGGCATTGAGGCTACAAAAGCAATTAGACAATTGGGAGGTGATTACGCCTATCTTCCGATTTTAGCATTGACAGCTTCCGCAGTATTAGAAATCAAAGACCAAGCAACGCTTGCTGGTTTAAATGACTTTATTACGAAGCCTTTTAAACCGAATACACTCTACGATAAGATTAGTCAATATAGTGGGGTGGAGATTTAGTATTCTGTAAACTAAATTTGACGTTGACTCTTCTTTTTCCACCTGCCTTCCAAGGAACGCAGGCAGGTTGCTGAAAAAGAAGCAAAAAAGCTAGTCCAAAAAAACTCGCTCCGCTCAAACAGTTTTTGGACGGTCCCCCCGCCCAGATGTTGACCTAGATGTATTCTACGTGTTCAACATCTAAGAACAAGAAACACTTGGCGGGAGAGCAACGGCGAAAAACGTGGGGCGGGTGCCTGCCTTAGCGAGCGGTCGTTTTTTTTCGCCTAGAATTTTTGTTTCTTTTTTTTCAATGAAAAAAGAAAGGTCAACATTTAATTTTTTTTCTTAAAGTTTAAAATATTTATATTATAGTGTATTTAGCAGTAAAAATTAAGTAGCTAATTTATACCCATTTAAAAAAGCCTTCACGTCCATTCTCTTCTTTCCAGCTAATTGCAAATCCAATAGATGCACATATCCATCTAAAGTACTCACCTTTAAAAAATTTTTATTATCAGAGATAAATAGGCCCGTTGGTTGGTCATGTTCAACTACTTCTTTTTCTGTTCTAAAAATCTTTAACTTTTTATCGTCAAGCATCGTCCATGCCGTAGGGTAAGGACTCAAACCTCTAATGAAATTATGAATGGCTAGTGTATTTCTGCTAAAATCAATTTGACAAGTCTCATGAAATATTTTAGGAGCTTTTGTTACCAGACTATTGTCCTGAGCTTGTGTATTGTATTTCTCTGATTCAATTAATTGTACCGTCTCCAATAATGCCTCTGCGCCCACGTACATCAATCTGTTATACACTTCGCCAGCCGTTTCATTTTCTCCTATAGAGGTGCTTTTTTGTAACAATAAATCACCCGTATCAATTTCGTGTTGCAAGAGGAAAGTAGTGACCCCAGATTCCTTTTCTCCATTGATAACGGCCCAATTGATAGGGGCGGCCCCTCTATATTTTGGCAATAAAGAACCATGCACATTGATAGTGCCTAATCTTGGCATATTCCAAACGACTTCTGGCAGCATTCTAAAAGCC
>CAKZUM010000653.1 GCA_937921525.1 uncultured Saprospiraceae bacterium | reverse complement strand
ATTGGTATGCAGCTGTTTAGCCTGTTCTACTAAGTGGTTGAGGTGAGCTTTCAAGACGGCTGCATCAAAAGGCTTCGTTAGATAGTCATCTACGCCTATTCTCAAAATAGATAACTGTTCTTTAATATCTGTTCGAGCGGTGAGCATTAGAACAGGAATAGCTGCAAATTTTTCTGAACTTTTCAAGTGCTTTATCAATGCAGCGCCATCCATAATGGGCATCATCCAGTCGGTGATTATAGCAGTAGGTGGAAGAAATTCGATTTGTTCTAAAGCTTCTTTTCCATTTGCTGCGAAGAAAACCTCGTACTCCTCTTGTAGTAGCTCATATAGATAATGAGATAGGTCTAAGTTATCCTCCACTACGAGTATATATTCTTCTATTGTTTCATCTACTGTTTTTAAGCGGGGTAGTTCGGGATACTTGGTATCGACATATTTAGGAAAATCGTAGGAAGGAATATTGTTATTATTAGTAGCAAGATGTTTGGGAATCTGGAGGGTAAAACTACTTCCTTTTCCAAGTGTACTTTGTGCTTCAATAGTACCCTTTAGCAATTGGCTATATTCTTTGCATATAGCAAGGCCCACTCCAATACCCCCTTCTGAGGATTGAGTTTCTTGGGATTGGTAATATCGGTCAAAAATTAAGGCTAAATCTGCGGGAGGAATACCTTGTCCTGTATCTTCGACTATTATTTTTACTTCATTGCCGAGGTTTTTGTAATGCAGTTTTATATTGCCTTGTGGTTGATTATATTTGAGAGCATTATCTAACAGGTTTCGTAAGATAGTTAGTAATTTTTCTGCATCTGTTGTTAGTTGAATTGTTTCATCGGTAGTAACAAGTTGTAAGGCTATCTGTTTTCTTTTGGCAATGGGGTCAAATTGTAGCTTCAGATAGTTTAGTAGGTCTTGTAATTGAACAGAGGAAACAGAAGTTTTGATCAATCCCACTTCGTTTTTAGTCAAGTCTAAAATCTGATTGGTTAAGCCCAACAAATCTTGGCTAGTATTCTTAGCAACTTGCAACTTCTGTTGCAGTTTTGAATTAATAGGACTTTGCTCAGAGATGAGATTTAGTTGTCCTGTGATCAGAGTAAGAGGTGTTCGTAGTTCGTGAGCTATATTACCAAATAAGCGATTTTTGAAAAGAGAATTCTTTTTTAATTCATTTGCCTGTGTAGCTAATTGCTGATTAAGTTTTTTTTGTTTTTTTCTAGCGAAGTACATCTGCGCCAAGATAAACCCAAAAAAAAGCAAGCCTAAAGAGATAGCCGCAATAGCATAATTTTTTTGTCGGATAGTTAATGCTTGGTTCTTTTTTTCTTCTGTCAGTAGCGCATTCTCCGCTTCTTTTTGGTCAATTTCAGCAATATATTCTAAGCTTGCGATTTTTTCCTCTACTTGCAACTGGTTTAGACTATCTTTTAATTGACTGTATTTTCGTTCAATCGCCAAAGCATTTTGATGTTGATTCTGTGCCTCATAAGCCTCTGAAAGAAACTGATAAAAGGATAGTCCCCCATCCCTTATATTGAATGTTGCCACTATTTCTAGCCCTTTTTCAGCATAATCAATGGCGGCAGTATAGTCTTTTAGTTCAATCGCTATTTCAGTTAATGATTTGTATGATCCTATTTTACTCTTGGGTAATTGATATTTGTCACTAAGAGCTAAGGCTTTCTTAGCTGTCAGCAAAGCCTTTTTGTATTGTTTTTGTTTGATGTAGGCATTAGCTTTACTATTGTAAGCATTACAAATAGCACTTGCTGCTGGGTATGGATCTTTCTCAGGATTTAGTGAATTAATTACGCTATCAAACAAGACCATGGCAGTGTCTACTTTTTCTTGTATTAGATACACCGCACCTATCGCTAAAGTGGACATAGCTTCAATTGGCACAGCTAAAGTGGACATAGCTTCATTTGACATAACTACATTTGACGTTCTTTGTAGCTCATTGGCTATTTTTTTAGACCTTTCATAGTATTCTAATGATTTATCATATTCTCCTAATTTATAATATAAGTTACCTAAGTTATACGTCACTTCCGACTGTCTGTATCTTTCCTTTTCCCCTCCTATTCGAGAGAACATATCAAGTGCTAGTTTATAAGGTGTTAATGCTTTTTCGGTTTCTTCGATGTCTCCATAGATCTTTCCATTCAACAAATAACTACAAGCAATATTTATGGAATCATTTCGACTTTTACTCACGGATAGTGCTAGTTCCGAAGTTTCAAAAGCTTTATTAAACGCTCCCTTATCAGCATAGCCTGCTGCTTTATTGAGCAGACCTTTAGCAAGTAGGTTTCCTCCTATATTATTATTTTCTACTAAAAATAAAGCCTCGTCAGTATAGTAAATTGCTGAATCAATATCTATGTTTCTGTAGGCTCCTCCTAGGCCTAAATAAATATGGGCTTTGATAGAGTCTTCCTTAGCTTCAGACAAGTCTATACGTAATTTATTGATCTTTGCTCTTTGACTAAATAAATTACCATATAAGCATATCGAAAAAATAACTAGACAATAGATCGCCTTTTTTCTATAAATAATCATTTTTAATTTTTCGTCACTTATAATATTTGTGTTTGACGATCTCTCTCCCGCTTCTCTGCATCTCAGCGCATCAGCGTTCATTAAAATCTCATTGGCGATAGCCAATTTTGAATAGTAAGGCATAGTAAATTAATAAAGTGGACAATTTAGGGCTAGTCATTTTAGCTTGTAAGGAATGGTCAAAAATTAAGCATAGCAGGGCTATGGTTCATTTTTTAGCATTTCTTAGAAGTTAAAAAGGCAGTCATAAATGTTTAATTTATTATTTTAATATGCCTAATACTTACAACCTATGAAATAGCTACGTTTAGCTTATGACACGCCATCATGGCGTAATTTTTTGCACCAAGTAAACATATTTTGAAGGAAATTGTTCAAAAAGCCTTCACGTTGTGGCTACATTATGTTGTAATAGAGGTTTGATATTTTAAACAGGGTGAACGAAAAATCGTTTTTATGATATGAAGAAGTTGTTTAAAAATTTCAAATTCAATCTCAACTTCAACCTCAAAACGAGATGTTGACAGTCTATTTTAAGGTCAACGTCATAATTTGAAATTGAAGTTGAGTTTGAAGTTAAAAGTGTCAACTACTTTTAGTCTTTGGATAAACTTGAAATAGGCGTAAGAAATAATTTTCGAAATTCTACCTCTGAGCCTTCTGCTTGTACTGCAATTTGACCTTTATGAGCAGTTGATTGATACCCATGATTAACCAACACACCATTTAACCATACTTTT
>CAKZUM010000652.1 GCA_937921525.1 uncultured Saprospiraceae bacterium | reverse complement strand
ATCTATGAGTAAGACTCAACCAACCAACATCTACCTAATCGGTTTCATGGGCTGTGGCAAAAGCTACCTCGGCAAATTACTAGCCAAGCGATTGCAATATGATTTTATAGATATGGATGCCTATCTAGAAGCTAAAGAAGGTAAAACTATTTCTCAAATTTTTAGAGAAGATGGGGAAGGGGCTTTTAGAAAATTAGAAAGAGATTATCTAACGGCAAGTGGAGATTTTGAGAAAACAGTTATTGCTACAGGTGGCGGCTGTCCTTGTTTTTATGACAATATGGAATGGATGGATGTGAGTGGACAGACGATTTATCTAAAAACACCAACGGTTATTCTGGTAGAGCGTTTGCAAAAAGAAACAGCGCATCGGCCTTTATTGGCTGGAAAATCTAAAGAGGAATTAGCTGAATTTATAGATACTAAATTAGCGGAGAGAGCGGCTTATTATGAGCAAGCACAGATTATTTTTGAATACCAAACAGGGGAAGAAGGTGTGGAGGAGTTGATGGAGTATTTGAGATTGTGAACTTAGTAGTTTGTATTGGCTTGCGCCAATAGTAAAAAAATGAACGCAGAGACGCAGAGTTGCAGAGATTTTTTGTTGAAAAGTAAAAACGCTGCATCCTTCTGTCTTTGCGTTCATTAAATATAAATTGGCGTCAGCCAATTTGATCTTTCATACAGTTTAATCGTCAGCAGTAGTATCTTCCTCTTCCTCTTCTTCCACAATTACAGGAGGAACGAAAGTAATCATTGGTAAATCAATCAAAGCTTGTTCCTCTTTGCTGATACTTGCAATTTTCAAAAATCCACCAGAAGCACGAGCGATATGCGTAGCGAAAGACTTCATACTTTTTAGAAAAGGACCTGATATAGTTGGTGGTAATTTAGGCAATATATCATTCATACCTGCAAGGGTAGCTGCTAGTGCAGGCACCGCATCTTTTGTATTTGCAGGTAAATCTTTGACCATCATACGAACTTGCTGATCAAAATTTTCGCTTACTTTTTCATAATAAGCTTGTAATTCTTCTTCGTGAGAATAGCTACGAATATCTGTTAATTTATTGGCCCATCCCGTTTCGCTTTCATCCACTTCTCCATCTGCTGCTGCAACCATTACCGTAATGATTGGCAAAGCATTCATTACTAAGTCTTTTTCTTCTGTTGTTAGCTTATCTAAACTATTTAACATAAATTTTCCTATTTCAATTAGAATTTTAAAATATTAACTAAGTCCTCACTTAATTGACGACAAAACTAACTGAAAGTCTCGATTTTCACAAGAGAGATAATTCAAAATTTATTACAAGGCTTTACTGAAAAAAGAGTACTTTGAGAAAAGGTGTCGGACACTTGTTATTCATTAATAGCTATGCACTAGAGAATAAGTAACGACGAAATAATAACTATAAACTCTTGGCTGTTTCTTGCCAGCCCGTCCGCTTTGCGGTTCATTTGCTTGAATGTCTTAAGACATTCACCCTACGGGTTCGCTCATTCATCTTATTTTCCTCTTGAACCTGCCTGCCAAGGCACGCAGGCAGGATCGGTCATAGTATCAACAATACTCCCGCTTTCAAGAGAAAACTAAGAAAAAAATAAGCTACCCAAGAACGTACATTTATTATCTCCTCATTACTAAGGAATAAGGAATGAAAAAAAAATTACTAACCGCAATCAATTGTGCAAACGTTTGTGTAAAAAGAGAAAATAATTTGTATTTCCCATGTTTTATATTCAAAAAATAGAATTATATATTGCTTTCGATATTATTTTAACTACTTAAAATAGTATATTTTTTTCACTTTTACTAATGATTTAGAGACTACGATAGGAAGTAGAGAATATCGTAGTCTTTTTTTATCATTTCCTCCGTATCTTCGTCCTCTTTATTCATTGCTAAGAAATCACGTAAGACAGATGAAAAATCAGGTTCAGTTAATTACCTATGTAGACAGATTGGGATGTAAGCATTTAAACGATTTAAAACACCTATTCCAACACCAGTTGAAGGGCCTGTTTGGTGGGTTACATATACTCCCGTTTTATTATCCTATAGATGGAGAAGATGCTGGCTTTGATCCAATCAATCATGAGCTAATTGACCCGAGATTAGGGGACTGGGGGGATCTAAAAGAACTGAGTAATGAAGTAGATATTATGGCGGATGTCATCGTCAATCATGTATCTGCTCAGTCTATTCAATTTCAGGACTATTTAGAAAAGGGAAAGGCTTCTGAATATGCGTCTTTGTTTTTAAGCTATGATACGGCTTTTCCAAATGGTGCTACTGAAGCAGATATTTTAGCGATCTACAGACCCCGTCCAAGTCTTCCTTTTACTATGTTTAAATTAAAAGATGGAACTAGTAAATTGATGTGGACTACCTTTACTAGCAATCAAATAGACATTGATGTCAATAGTAAAATGGGACAAAAGTATCTAGAAGGTATTTTAGATACTTTTCAAAAAGGAGGCATTAAAATGATTCGTTTAGATGCTGCTGGATATGCCATAAAAAAACAAGGTACGTCTTGCTTTATGATTGATGAAACTTTTGAATTCATCGATGCCTTGGCGGAACAAGCAAAAGCAAGAGGTATAGAAGTTTTAGTTGAAATTCATTCCTACTATAAGACCCAAATTGAGATTGCTAAGCGGGTAGATTACGTATATGATTTCGCACTTCCTGTGTTGGTCTTAGATACGCTGTTTAATAAAAATACAACTAGTCTAAAAAAGTGGTTAGCCGTCAGCCCTAGAAATGCGATCTCTGTTTTGGATACACATGATGGCATAGGCATTGTCGATGTTGCCTCCGAAAATGGGCAAGCTGGATTGATAGAAGATGAGATACTCGATAAAATCGTGGAGCAAATGCACCTCAATAGTAAAGGAGAGAGTCTAAAAGCGACAGGCAAAGCTGCCTCGAATTTGGATTTATACCAAGTCAATTGTACTTACTTTGATGCCTTAGGCAGAGATGAGGAGGCTTACTTGATGGCTAGAGCGATTCAGTTTTTTGTACCTGGTATACCACAAGTTTATTATGTAGGTCTGTTTGCAGGAGAGAACGATATGGAATTATTGGCAAAGACAAATGTTGGTCGGGATATTAATCGCCATTACTATACGCCTGAGGAAATTAATACGCATCTAGAAAGACCATTGATCCAAAAGCTGAAGCAACTGATGCTGCTAAGAAATAACCATCCTGCCTTTGATGGGGAATTTACTTTGCGGGAATCTAAAGCATCTATACTGCATATTGAATGGCGGAATGATAAAGATATGGCTGAGTTGATTATTGATTTAGAAGTTATGAAAATGAGTATCAATCATTCAGAGCAAAAAGAAATGAGTAGTGTGGGATAATGTTTTTTGATTGTGAGTAAGTTTACTAAACCTTTGAGGTTTAGTAAACTTAAAAAACAAGCAACTATTTTTGTCTAAGCCTAAATTTTCTGCTACCTTTAGTCTAAACTCAAAGGCATGAAGAAAACACCCGACACACTCCACAAAGTAAAACTTCCCGAACTAACAATAGACTTACCAAAAGATTATATAGAGGTTTCCTGCCCTTCCTGCAATAGCCCAACTGCTGCCGCAGATATGAATATACACGATAAAGTGGCAAAGTGTACACAATGCAATGTGTTGTTCCCTATCCAAAATGAAATTAATAGTCTTCGTCAACATTCTGGGATTAATAATAATTCTATAGAAAAAACACTGTTTCATCGACCTGTGGGAATTGATATTTTTCGGTATAAAGGGGAGTTGGATTTTACTTTTATAGAAGCACCTAATCTTGTATCTATTCTCATTGCCCTTACTTTATTCTTATTTGGAGGATACACCTCTATAATTTCATTTATGGATGGTACTTCTTTATTAGTTCCAATTGGTCTATTGATTCTAAGTATCATAAATTTTTTATTTATTTCGATTCGAACTAAAACAAGTTTGAATATAGATCAAGAAAAGTTTACGATAAAAAAATATCCTAAAAATTGGTCAAAAGATATAGTCTACTCTGTGCAAGAAATCGATCAATTATATATCAAAAAAGAGGCTGATACAAATTATCATTCTGTTTATCTTCTCATCAATAGTGTAAAGGGGCAAAGACATATTCGTCTAGCTTCTTTTGACACTCGCTCTAAAGCAAGATATCTAGAACAAGAAATCGAAAACCATTTAGGTATTATAGATCGCCCAATTCCTGAAGCCTCTTAAACAAAAAAAAAACCAACATCATGCAACGCTTACTCCATTACTCATTACTAATTCTATTGATAACTAGCTGTTCCACCGCCCCCAAAGAAACAGAAAAGAAACGCCCCAATATTCTCTTCATTATGTCGGACGATCATGCTTACCAAGCAGTGAGTGCGTATACCGATCATTTGATGGAAACGCCCAATATTGATCGGATTGCCAAGGAAGGAATGTTGTTTACCAATGCCTGTGTTACTAACTCTATTTGTGCGCCTTCTAGGGCCGTTATCCTTACGGGGAAGCATAGCCATCTGAATGGAAAAATTGATAATCGATTTCCATTTGATACGACTAATATGACCTTTCCTCAATTATTCCATGATGCAGGTTATCAGACGGCTATGTTTGGAAAATTACATTTCGGAAATAATCCGAAAGGTTTTGATGAGTTTAAAATATTGCCCGGACAAGGTACTTACTACAACCCAGATTTTATTACGAAAAAAGAAGGGAAAATCAGAATGGAAGGCTACACGACCGACCTTATTACTGACCATACTTTAAACTGGTTAAAAAATGATCGAAAAGAAGATCAGCCTTTTTTGCTAATGTATTTACACAAAGCACCACATAGAGAATGGCTACCACCTGAAAGACATTTTAAAGAATATATCAAAAAGACATTTCCAGAACCCGCTACCCTATTTGATGATTATGAAGGTAGAGGGAGTGCCGCCAAACAAGCCGAAATGAATTTGCTTACTCATATGAATTGGGCAGGAGATTCTAAGATTACACCAGAAGTAATGGAGGAGTTGGGTATACCAGGAACGCCTAGCTGGGATGATCGCCCAAGCTGGGATAAACATGCTTTTCAAAGAGAAGTGGGTCGATTGACACCCGACCAACGAGCGAAGTGGGATGCAGTATATGGCCCTATGATTGAGGAATTTAAAAAGCTATATCCAAGCATGACAGATGAAGACAAAATGAAATGGCGATACCAACGATATATGCAAGATTACTGTGGATCTATTGCAGCGGTAGATGATGGCGTTGGGGAGGTATTGGATTATCTTAAAGAGAATAATTTAGAAGACAATACGATTGTGGTATATACTTCCGATCAAGGTTTTTATTTAGGAGAACATGGTTGGTTTGACAAGCGTTTCATTTATAATGAGTCTTTTAAAACACC
>CAKZUM010000651.1 GCA_937921525.1 uncultured Saprospiraceae bacterium | reverse complement strand
GTTTTTTTTATTTGCTTGCCTTGATAATAGAGTAGGGGAGCGATGGGAATGGTACAGAGTGCACCTAAGAAATATTGGAGTCTTATATTTAATTTAGTGGGCATTGAGAGGTGTGATAGTGTTTAATTTCATTTATCATCTTGAACCACAGATGATTTAGTCTCAACCCCAAGTTGAATATTGAATTCTTTTTGGAATCCAGCTTTAATTATTTTATATAAAGTTAAAAATTCAATATCCGTATTATTGTTTTCTATTTTTGAAATGTAGGCTTTATTAGTACCAATTCTTTTAGCTAGTTTTTCTTGAGTTAAACCTGCTTTTTTTCTTTCATTCTTTATAAATTTTCCTAAGTCAAAATTTTCCGCATTATCTAATACACTATTTTGGGAAAGTACGATTGGATCTAAATGAAAAGGTAAAAACAAATCTTTTCCTTCTTCATCAGTTGAATTGATACCAATATCTTCCCAACCGATTGAATTACCGATGATTTTTACTTTACTAAATTCTTCTTGACTGGATAGAAGTTTATTTATTGGATGACTAGGATTTTTTATTTCTTTTTCAACAAAGAACTTTTTAAAGTCAACTATCCTAGATTGCCCATCACTAAACATACAAGAGATTTTAAAGTCTTTTACCCAATTGATTTTTAATATTTTTAAAATTCGTGAAGTTATTTCCATAACATATTTAATTCAATTCAAACTACCCAGCCAATTCCTCCTCAATACTACTCAATACATTGACGGATTTATCATAAACCCCTTGCATAGAAGCCGCATTATCCATACCTGCAAACAAAGCCATTTCTGTTGTTTTAATAATGTCCGTGACATCATCTATGTAACTAGGCGTTACTTTAAGTGAGACTAATTTTTCTCGCACATTATCCTTACTTAATTCGGAGAGTGGGATATTTAATTTATCCCCTACATAGCCTAAAAGCGATTTAGATATTTCATCGTAAAAAGCACGACTCTTATTGGCACTAAGATGTTGTTCCGCTATTAGTAGTCGTTTTTTAGCTACTTGTTGTGCTTTTTTACTTTTTAAAATAGATAGATCAATATTGCCATTCTTTTCTTGTTGGCGTTTAAAAACGAAAGCACTTGCAAGGAAGAGAAAAGGTAATATCGTTAAACCATAAAATAAATTCGACGTGGCAAAGGGCGTACTTTTTGTAGAAAAAGAAGTAGCTGTTTTAATATAACGAATATCTTTTTGGACTAGATTTTTGGGCGTTGTTTTGGCAACGGAAGATGCACCAGAACCTTGACTAACCGTAATGTCAAATACGCTTGGTTGTAAGGTAATATACTTGGCACTATCTGGATTAAAGTAAGAAAAAGAAGGGGCCATTTTATATTGTCCAGGCCGTTTTGGAATCATTAAATATTCAATCTGCTTATAGCCGCTTAATAGACCGCCCCGTTCTGAAGATTGTTCTTCTAATACTTTCGGTTCGTATAGTTCAAACTCTGCTGGCACTTCAAAGGAAGGAGGTTGTAGTCTTTTAATATCCCCATCTCCTCTGATCGCTAATTTTATAGAGACTGCATCATCTGTGGTGATTTTATTCCTCCCTAAATTAAATGCAATAGAGTAATCTCCAACCGCACCACTAAAATTGTCAGGCTGTGGGGTAGGTAAGTTTCGGACATTAATAGCTACCTCATTGGTGCGTACATTTACGTGACGGACTTGGTTATTAAAAAAGAAACTGCTCCGTTTTCTTTTTCCGACAACTACTCCAATTCGGACAGACATTGGGTCTATTTTGAGTAGACCAGTTTGCTGTGGAAATAGAGCGACTCGCTTCAACACTTTTGTTACATACTGGACGCCATCAACTACTTCTCGCAGTGTACTTGCATTAAAGCGACGTACGTCATGTGCAAAGAAACCCGGATATTCTGTTTCATCTATAATGTCATAATTTTCTACATCAACAGAGGTAAACAATTTATAATTGACCATTACTTGCTGCCCCAGATATACCTCCGTTGTATCTACCTCTACTCGTACAAAAACTTCCTGTCCACCAGATGCGCCTTTGGCTATTTGCTTTGCTTTTACTACCTTAATAGAAATAGGTTTGGTCTTCATAATTTTTCCACCTACATTGATACTAGCTGGTCCAATCTTATAAGTCCCTTTTTGTTTGGGTTGCAGGGTATAGCCATAGCCCATTTCATCAGAGCGTTGTCCATTGATAATTGTCGTTCTATTAGATCGACTTGGACCACTTAGTACATTAAACCCTTTAAATTTTGGTGGTTGGAAATTGCTACCTCGTGCGTTTTTTAAAGTAAAGGTTACTTCCATGTATTCGTTTTCTACTAACTCTCTAGCATCAGTAGTAGCTTCAAAACTTACGTCTTGTGCTTGGATAGAAAATGAGAAAATAATGAAAACAAATAGGGAAATTAAAAGACGCATAGTCGGTTGGAATATTTAGATATGGTAGAGCGTTGACACTATGATATTTTAGTTCTTTGAGAAATCTCGTGGTCAAAGAACGGAATATTTTTTACCACGGATTCACGGATAGTTAAGTGTTTTTAATCCGTGAATCCGTGGTAAAAATATCTCAAATATAATAAAAAATACTATTCCCCAAATATCTTAGCCAGTTCCATTTCTAATTGTGGACCTCGTAACTTACTAGCCACAATTTTACCTTCTTGATCTAGCAGAATCGTATGCGGAATAGATTTGACAGAATATAACTGAGCGACTTCATTTTTCCATCCTTTTAGATCGCTAACATGTTTCCAAGGCAAGCCATCTTTTTCTATAGCCCCCACCCAAGCTTTTTGTGTTTTATCCAAACTAACACCTAGCACATCGAAACCCTTATCTTTATATTTTTCGTAAATTTTCTTGACGTGTGGATTTTCTCTTCTACATGGACCACACCAGCTTGCCCAAAAATCTACTAATACTACTTTGCCTCTTAGATCGCTCAAACTCAGCGAGTCGCCTTCGGGTGTTAGCTGCGCAAAATCTGGGGCAACACCTCCGACAGCAAAAGATCCTACTGTATTGATTTTTTTCTTAACTGCAGCAATCGCTTCAGGATGCGTTTTTTCGTATTTTCTGATTAACTGTTTACCGTAGTAAGTATAGTTGGGATGGCGATTAGAAGACAATGCCTCTACTGCACCACTCAATGCCATTTGATACGAAGCCGAGTTGGCTGGAAACTGATTTAGCATATCATCCAAATAAGACTGATGCAATGCTTTGTCTAGATTAGCCGTACCGAGCATTCGAGTATATTCTCTGAAGGATTCGTAGACCCAAGGATTATTATTATGCAGCTTATTTGTAAAATCAACAAAGCGAAAATATTCATTGGCAAAATAGTCAACCTCACTGTAATAACCTTCTTGATTATGTAAAAAAGATAGGTAGGTATTAAGCGCAACTATTTCTGTCAGTATCGGAAATTGATCGCCAAAAGATTCTAGCAAAGTCATTTGATCTTTATCATAATCTTCTAGATTAGAAGCAGCTAATTCTTTTTGTTCAGGGGTACGAGCTCTTTGGTATTTTTGATTTAATTGACTTGCCCTGGCTTTTAATTGGCCGATCTCAATTTTCAATTGACTATATCTATCGTTGAGTTTAGAATCTTTGATACTTACTTTACTAAAGTCATTACAGGTACCTGTTACTTTTACATTCTTTTCACTTCCTAAAATAATAGGTAATAGCTTGGTAGGTGCTTTTCCTAAATAGTAAAATTTTGAGTTACTTTCGGGTAATTTAAAAGTATAATTTCCTTCTTTATTCTTTTTCGCAGTATAGATTTTTGTAAATCCAAAGCCTTCGAATTGATATAAAAAAAGTTCATCAGCAGGATCACAACCTGAGATTTCACAAGTCAAAGAAATAGATTTAGCTGATAAAGCGGTAGAGCCGATAAGTAGGAAAGCAAAAAAGTAAAGGACAATATTTTTCATTATTCTATGTATTGTAGGGATTTTTCAAAACCATTAAGGTTTTAGAACAGAGAAGCGAGAGTAGAGAATAGAGACGTCTTTCATTTAAAAGGCAACGGAATTTCGTCCATTTTAAATGAAAGACGTCTCTATTCTCGCTTCTCTGCTCTCTGCTCTATTTTAATTATCAAAGTTAAGGCAGGTAAGCACGACAAGCAAGAAGTTTAATTAATTGTTAACATCCAAATCTTCTAAAATGCTCAGTAATAGCTGCAACTCTTCAAAAAATTCTCTGACAAGCTCAAAACTTACGTTAGAATAGAATAACTCTGGTTCTAATATATCTTTTGGTTCTGTTACAGCTACGTATACTTTGTTATTGATAAAAGATACATAGATTTCTTTTTCCGTCTCTTCTCTATAGTTCAAGAGTGCTAACTGCATTTCATGGGATAGAACTTGCTCGATATTGATGCCTCTACTAGCTAAAGTGATGAAGGTTTCGTCAAAAGATCGTTTCAATACATCATTAACTAATTTTCCGCCTTTGGCATAGAATGTTTTTACGGTTCTGGCTTGATATTGTTGATAATCACGAGGTAAAACAATGATACGACCGCTTTTATTTTCAGAATAAATGCCTTGAAGAAAAATCCCTTTAAAAATATAATTTAATCGATTTCTTACTTTAGAATATTCCTTAACGTTCAATTCGCATAGCTCAAATTGCATTTCTCTGTAGCTACCTTTGATAAAATCTTCTCCTTCATAGTAAGGTGCATCGGTGGCAAATAATTCACTTTTTAAAAAATCTTTCTTTGGAATTTTTTTATCTGCTTCATAGCTAAGTGTACCATAGTTAATATCATCGTCTATAAAATCTAAGATCAATCGAACAATATTGGGTTTAAAGGTGATCTTAAATTCTCGAATTTTATATACCAGATAGGCTATATAAAAGCCAACCAAAATGAGTAGTATAAGCGTCACCGCCAATATGTGTATATAAAATTGTAAAGCAACAATAAGGAGTAGGAATATACAAGATAGTGCTAATAGACTGAGCAAACGCTTACGCTTGCGTTCCATGCGTAATAACTCAGGATGTAGGGTATGGTTATAAAAGAGCCTAAATTCGTGTAATCGCTCCAAGGTCTTTGTTTAATGATGAATAGACGAGTTGTTGGATGGATATATATAAGGAAGATTATATTGAATTGAAAAAGCTTGGCGACTCAGTCGCCAAGCTTTTTCAACATTAATTAGCTTTTGATAAATATTCAGAGACTAGCTCATCCATTATAGTTCTAAGATAAGTTTTTTTCTCTTTAGCTATTTTCTTTAGCTTTTCTAACTTTTGTTTTTCTAGCGTAATAGTTAAGCGTTTTTTTAGAGAGGTAACATCCGTCAACCCTTCTTTTTTATCTTCAATCGTTTTACGGATTAAAGCATCAATACCTATGACAGGTCTATCTGTACGCTTTTTGATCGCAGTTGCCTTACCTTTTACCTGTTGTTGAGTCTTTTGTTCTTGAATCTCATTATCCACTGCTGCAGAAAATAAGTTTTCCAAATCAGAAGTGAAGTTTTTGGAACTGGATCGTTTTTTTCTTATTTTTTTGACTGCTTTAATCTTTGGTTCTTCCTCTTCTACAAGGAACGGAGACATTCCTGCTACAGCGGGATCGCCAAACAAACTCTCAAGACCAGCCTTAAATTTTTTCTTACTCAACCTTTATTTTTTTTAAGAATTGATGTAATTAGATAATATTGATTTAGGCTTCTACCGTCTGGCCTGTTCGCTCTAAGATTTCTTGACATAATTGTAAGTAATCTATTGCTCCTGGACTTCTTTTTTGATAGGCGAAAATATCTTTTCTTTGAGAAGGTGCTTCTGCTAGGGCTACATTATCTCTAATGTATGTTTTAAACACCTTTTCGCCGAAATACTTCTTAATGGTTTCCACAACATCTCTATTTAATACTTTTCTATGATCGTACATCGTTGCGATAACACCACCAATTTGTAGGTCTTTGTTCAGTCTAAAACGAACTTTATCTACTATTTGCTTTATTTTCGCTAAACCTTGTAAGGCTAGAAATTCTGTTTGTAGTGGTATATAAACCGCTTGACTACTAGTCAGCGCATTTAATGTTAATAAGCCTAAAGAAGGTGGACAATCAATGATTATGTAGTCATAATCTTCGATTACTACTGCTAGTAATTCTTTAAGAATATACTCTCTACCAGCTTCATTAATCAGCTCCATCTCCGCACCTGATAAATCTAGCGTAGAGGTAATAACGTCTAAGCCTTCTTTAACAGTATAAGGTACTAATTCGGTCTCGCCTCTAAGTGCTTCATAAATGGTGGCTTTTTGTCTAGGAATTCCTAAAGATAGCGTTAGGTTTGCTTGGGGGTCTAAATCAATGAGTAATACTCTTTTATTTAATTCAACTAATCCAGCACCTATATTGATAGCACTGGTCGTTTTGCCCACACCTCCCTTGTGGTTTAGTAAGGAAATAACTAATCCCATGTTAATTTGATTGTTGAATTTAAAGGCGAGAAATGCGTTTTCTCACAGTATAATGTAAAAGGCTAAACTAAGGCACAAGGCATTAGTAACCAATTGTTTTGTGTAGTTTGACACTAGATTACAATCGCAATCCAGTTGAAGTTGAAGTTGAAAAAAATTACCTATTTTTCAACAACTCTAATACAAAGATAAAAGTTTATCAGTATTTATCGACAAAATCCTTGTACATACCGTCTAATATACAGAAATTTTGCCATAATTTAAACTTTTCCTTAAATAAGTCTACTTTATTTTAAAGAACAGAGAAGCGAGAGCAGAGAATAGAGACAGATTTCGTTTAAAAAATGACGAAATTTCGTCGTTTTTTAAACGAATACGTCTCTTCTCTCTCTCTTTTCTGCTCTCTGTTCTAAACAATATCCAGTAGGGAGCAAAAAATCATATAAATTATAAAATTTGGACTTAACAACCTTAAAAATTAGTATTCTAGGTTGCGGATGGCTTGGTTTTCCATTAGCAATTCATTTAGCAAACAAAGGGTGCATCGTGAAAGGATCTACTCGTTCGCCTCAGAAGTTGGCTGCTTTTCATCAATACAAGATTCTGCCTTTTTTGATAGAGGTAAACAAACGAATTAAGGGGACTAATATTCCTTTATTTTTTCAGAGTGATATTTTGTTTATCAATATACCACCTGGTCGAAAAAGAAAAGATGTGGCTCGTTCTCACCCCTTACAAATAAAAGTGATTCTGGAATACGCACTTAAATATGGTATCAAAAAAATACTATTTGTTAGTTCTACGAGCGTATATGGAAACGTCAATCGAATTGTTACAGAGGCAGATGAACTCAAGCCAGAGACCCCTTCTGCACATGCCCTGGTTGAAATAGAAGAATTGTTGATGAAGCAAACAGATATGGAGGTCACCATTTTAAGAATGGGTGGCTTAGTAGGATTGGAACGTCCAGCAGGTCGTTTTTTAGCTGGAAAGACAGATCTCAAGAATGGTTTAGCACCTGTGAATATGGTCCATCAGGAAGATTGTATTGCTATTATTTCAAAGATAATAGCGCAGGAAAAGTGGGGCGTGATTTATAATGTTTGTTCTGATGAACATCCGACAAAAAAAGATTTTTATACCCATCAAGCTACTAAACAAGGTTTTGAAGCACCTACTTTTTTAGAGGAGGAAGACTATGTTTATAAAGAGGTATCTAATTATAAAGTGAAGAAGGAGTTGAATTATCGTTTTAAATTTCCTGATCCTATGGGGTATTAAATTTTTAATGATGAATGCAAAATGATGAATGATTAATACCTAACAGGGTGTAACTTCTGTATTTTTAGCATTTAGTAGGTCTATTATTCATTCTACCCTCTAGCCCCAAAGATATTCGCTAATTGTGCCGCCTGTTTAGGAAATACCTTTTGAAATCCCTCTGGAAAACTATGGTATAAAGTAGCTGCTACAATAGTAGGATCAATATCAGGGACATTTAATATTTGTCGAATATGGACTTCTTGGAGATAACTTACTTTTCCTAGTGCGGACCAATCTTCTTCTGTGAACTTTGGTAAGTTTAGCGTAGGGAATTTGTCCATAAACACCTTAACGTACTCATGTAAAGCAACGTTATAGTATTGTTTTGGTTTAATGGTTCCATACATGACTTCTTGCGCAGAAAAGAGTAGTACGCCGTCTTCTTTAAATATTTCGGAAGAATGAAGATGTTCTGGATATTGAGGAGAGGGGAAAGCAGTAGGGTAGACGACTACATTCTCAAAATTTTCAAATAATAAGTCTTTTTGATGGAAGTTAAGTTGCACCGCATTAGCCGCAATTGCATACTTCACATCTTCTGGAATAGTCTCCCATCCTTTAGGCATAAAATTGACGCCCATCACGAACATGGCTAATTTTTGTCTGAACTTAGTTTTATTTTCTGGCGTCAGTCTATTGTAAAATGGATTTGTTTTCTCTAACATTTTACGAACAGGCTTATCCACATCAGGAGGGTATCGTTCATACCACCACCAATCTATTTGGGGAGCAAAAATGTAAATGAGTGCCAACACCAAAAAAAATGGTAAGATGTAAAAAACATAGGAGTCATCAATCTTCCAAGAGTAATATCCTAAAGCAGCTACAATCAAAAAAAAAGGAATCGCTAATATTTTAGAGGGCATATATTATTTAATCGTTAAGAGAAAAGACTACTATCTTAGAAGTTAGATTACTAAATCTATTGGACATTTTTAGAATAGAGAGCAGAGAATAGAGATATATTTCGTTTAAAAAACTATGAAATTTCGTCATTTTTTAAACGAAACCTGTCTCTACTCTCTACTCTTTAAAAAAGACTAAGTTGTTGGCGTAATGTTCTCATACATCATTCCTTGTGTAGTGCTAAGGGCTGCTATTGCTCGCCGTTCAGCTACACTTTTTTTATAATTAAACCACCGTTCTCCCAGCGTGACTCTTAGGGCTTCGTCAAGATGGGTCAGAATACCAACTTGGAATAATCCTTTTAAAACGGTACTTGTTTTAGGACTAATAGATCTCATAGAAAAGCCGATACCAGCAGACTGATATTCGATGTGATGCCACCAGCCCGAAGGCATAAAGATAGTGTCACCAGCTTCAATGACACAATCATATCCAATCACCTTATCTAGTGCAGGATATTTTTCATAATCTGGATTGTTAATATCAATAGAAGTATGCGTACCAAAAGGGTAGCGGTACAACATCTCTGAATATTTTGGATCAAAAAGAACGACTCTTTTCTTACCTGCCAATTCGGTTAAATAGACGTTACTATTGTCCATGTCTCGGTGTATTCTAGTAACCGCACCCTCTCCACCAAAGAAAGCTAAAGGTAATCTTTTTAAAACACGATCTGCTACATTTGGAAATTCAAAGTCTTGGAATAGTTCTTTCTTATGTTTGAATATATTAAATAAGAACAATCTTCTGCTAGTGGGACCTGCTTGAACCAAATCAAGATACTCTCCAAATTTCATACTATCTGGTGCGCCCTTATAAGAGCGATCATCTTTTCGCTTCTTACCTTCTAGATCATAAATACCAACTTTGATATGGCCTAATTCTTTTTTAAAATAATCAAAATTCCATTTACGATAAAGTGGTGCATCTTTACCAAAGAAGTGTTTTATGATAACCGGCTTTTGCGGTATCATATATTGCTCTTGAAAAGTTTGACGTGAAACACCTTCGATTCGGTCCACGCCATCAGTAATTAACTGTAATGGCATAGCTGATAAAATTTTGTTATAGAATGAAATTGAAATGTTATAAATGTAATGCCTCAGATATATTTCTACACCGTTCCTTATCTAGTTATCTCTACAAAATATCTTTTAACACCTTCCAAATAGTTTCTGTAATAATTATATTTCCTTTCGCAGTAGGGTGTATTCCATCAGCTTGATTTAATTCAGGAATGCCCCCCACGTTTTCTAATAAGAAAGGAATTAAATAAGTATTGTTCATTTTCGCTAATTTAGGGTACATAGCTCTAAAAGTAGCCGTGAATTCTTCCCCCATATTTGGTGGGGCCTCCATGCCTGCTAGAACAATTTTAGTAGCAGGATTTTTTTTCCTGACTTTGTCAATGATAGATTGTAAGTTTTTAAAAGAGCTTTCAGGATCAATACCTCTTAATCCATCATTGCCTCCTAATTCTAATACAAACACATCAATGGGTTGTTTTAAAATCCAGTCAATACGACTAGCCCCTCCAGCAGTTGTCTCTCCACTCAAGCCTGCATTGATGACTTCATAATCTAATGCTAAAGAATCAATTCGTTTTTGTATTAAACTAGTAAAGCTTTGATCTGGATCTAAACCATAACCAGCCGTTAAACTGTTACCAAAAAATACTAATCTTTTTTTCTTCTCTTCTTTTTTCTCCTCCTCTTTGATAGGGCTAGGAGGGTTGGTTTTTTCCTTACTATTATCTGCGAGACTAGTCTCCTGCGGCGCATCTCCACAATTGGCTAGTAACAGAATGGATAATATCAATAATACAAAGTGGTTTTTCATAAATCGTTGATAAGTAAGGGTACTGAATTTTAAATGCTTTAACTCAATTTAGGAATGGTGAAATAATAAGTTTACATTTTTCTACTTGTTCTTTTTCCTTTCTACTACGTTGAAAAGCCTCGTGATAGCTAGGCTATCCCTACGCCCGCCCGACCGAAGTCATTCGGGCTGGTTTTTCGCCTTGTAGAAAGAAAAAATAACGGCGCATAAAAACGCAATTTATTAATTCACCATTCCAAATACTATTATGTAACTAATTATTCTTACTTATATTGTGGAATTATATTGCCCACATTATACAAAGAGCCACAACTAAATATCTTTATCTAAATACTAATAAATGGATCCAATAATAACAGAAGAAACTATTCCTCACTTACCCCAAAAGCCCTATCCGACCATTGCACAGGGTTTTGGTATATTTGGTATTTCTATACTGATTCAACTAGCCGTAGGTATGGTACTAGGGGATTTAATGCGCAGCCAACCAAGTTTAGGCGCCTTTATATTATACAATCTTTCTTTAGGACTTTCCATATTATTCGCTTGGAAAATGGGGAATAGAACAACCCTAAAACCAGGTCCTTTTCCGTTAGCACTAGTTCCCATTCTTATATTGATGACGCCAGCTATTTCACTATTGATGGAGCCTATCATAGAACTCATCCCTTTTTATGAGAAATTTCAAGAACTGTTTTCAGGAATGTTAGGAGATAATACTTGGCTAATATTTGC
>CAKZUM010000650.1 GCA_937921525.1 uncultured Saprospiraceae bacterium | reverse complement strand
CATTTTAAAGAGCAGAGAATAGAGAGCAGAGAGTAGAGACAGATTTCGTTTAAAAAATGACGAAATTTCGTTGTTTTCTAATCGAAATACGTCTCTACTCTCTCTTCTCTGCTCTCTGTTCTAAACAATGTCCAGTAGTGTGGTTATTGATAGTCCATCAGCTATTATCTAGCTGTAACAGAAGCACCTATCTCCATTTTATCATAGCTTACTTTTGGAGTATGCTCTACAGTAGCTAAATCTTTGGCAATAGTAAATTGAAAGGTTGTACCCTTATCTTTTTCCGATACTAAAGTAATTGTTCCCCTATGTTGTTCAATTATTTTCTTAACAATAGCCAATCCAATACCCGTCCCTTTATACTCTCCACTAGAATGCAATCTTTTAAATAAGCCAAATATTTTTTCTTGATGTTCTTGTGAAATTCCTATCCCATTGTCGCTTACCGAAAAAAGCCAATGATCTTTCTCTTCCATGCAGGAAATAACCACCTTAGGTTCAACGCCTGGTTTGACAAATTTAATCCCATTCGTAATTAGATTTTGAAAGACCTGTTTCAATTTAGTGGGATCAACAGTAATTTGCTCTGGAATATTATTGACTTCAATAACTGCCGACTTTTCTTTAATAACGGTATCTAAAGAGTGAAGCAATACATATAATTGTTTTTCTAAATTAATTTGTTTTACCTCAAGATTAGTTGTATTAACCAGAGAGTAAGCCAACAAGTCATCAATTAAAGTTTTCATCCCTTCTCCTGACGTAACAATAAATTTTAAAAATTCTGCCACATCCTTTCGATCATCATTAGCTAGTTTCTTTTGTAAAAGACTAGTAAAACTTAAAATAGTATTTAATGGAGCTTGTAAATCATGAGACGCAAAATAAGCGAAATTTTCGAGCTGTAAATTTGAGGTAATATATTTTTCTAATTCTTTATTTTTTTCTTTTAATGCTAACTGTGCTTTATACAAAGCTGTTTTATCTCTAATAAAACAGATTACTCTAGGATGTTCTTCATCACTTTTATCTATCACTAAAACAGCATGAGCACGAATCGTTTCTCCAGACTTTTTATGTAACCAAAAAGAAGACTCTGCCCGTCCCGTTTCTAATGCTTGCTGCACTAATTGATCATAAAATTTATGCGTAGATACTCCGTCTATTTTCTTTTCATTAACAAAATCAGAAAGGCGTAGATTTCTGACATCCTCCAGTGTTGTTAACCCAAAAAGGTGCATTGCATTTGTATTGCAAATAGTCGGCAACTTATTGGTAGGATCGAGATACATGATAGCTTCATGCGAATTTTCAAAAATATTCCGATATTTATTTTCTGCAAGTTTTCTGGTCTTTTTATCGTTAACAGGATTCGTAATATTTTGTAATATGAGCATCCCCTCCCCTTTTTTATAAAAAGTCGGAATAACTTTAACATTAGAGAAGACTTCTTTACCATTTTTCCCAATAAAAATACCTTTTGTATTAAAGGTTATTCCCTTCAATATGCGTTTCTTATGATCTGCAGTATATTCATGTAAATTTAATCCCGGAGCATGATTAGACTTCTTTGGGATAAAGTCGAATCTAGATAGGCCAATCATTTCCTCTTTTGTATCATATTCTAAAACCTTTACAAGTGCTTCATTAACCGATACTATTTCTTCTCTAACATAATTGTACACTATGATACTATCTGATAAATTATCAAAAAGGGTACTATAACAGCAAGCTGCCAGATTATGCCGATCTTTTTCTTGCGGAACTAATGATTGAATGCTACCAACTAATAGTAATTCTCGCTCTGCCCCTTCCAGCATCATCAAATTCATTTCTAGATTTGGTAGCTTAGAATTTACTTTTATAGAAATTTTACATTCCACTTTGTCTGAACATAACTGCTCTATTCCTTTTTTGAGATGTGCTTTATTTTCCGCCCCAAACAATTCGGTGATAGACTGTCCAATTATGGCTTTTAAAGGCATCTTTAAGATTGTAGACAGTCCTTTATTAGCAAATTGTATGATATTTCCTTTGGCATGAAAAACACCTTTCATATTGTTTATTTGATATTTCTTGTGGAATGGAGGGAGGATAAATTATAAAATAGGAGGGAATAATTAAGGCTTTACTTAATCTAATATTGAGGGGTTGTATGGGGATTATACACCTAAAAGTATGCCAGATTTCTAATTTATTTTCTTAAAAAAAAACATACCTATACTTAATTAATAACACTTTAGATATACATCTATTTTATAATAAAAAGAGATTGCTTACTTTCACCAATTAATTGAATGTAAGGATTATAATATCTCTTGGCATTATCATATATCATTAATTATTAAAATTAAAATATGTACGTATATCAAGACTTTTCAAAAGCAGATAAGAAACTTTTCGAACCAATAATCAACCTGATTATTCAAAAGAAAATTGCCAATTTTGCGAAAGAAACGCTTCCAATACACCAAGCACTAGCAGAGAAAGATCACCTAGATATTAGAGTTCCTTATTGGGAATTAGCTGAAAAAATCAAGGACTTCTCTAAATATTTAAGGAGTACCTTTGATGGCTATAGTCATAGTCGATTACCTTCAATGATTGCTAGTTTTATCGCCGCTGGTGAACTAGATATGGAAGATCTCTCTGATTTTTCAGAGGTAGGTAGGAAAAAAATGGAAGAGTTGATTGCTCAATATCGATCTTGGAAATAGGAAAAAATAGGCTTGTGAAAAAAAATAAAACTATAATAAATACACTATTGGACATTGTTTAGAACCGAGAGCAGAGGAAAGAGAGTAGAGACGTATTTCGATCAAAGAACGACGAAATTTCGTCCTATTTTAAACGTAATCTGTCTCTAATCTCTGCTCTCTATTCTCTGTTCTTTAATTTGATTTATACCAAAGTACCTTCCCGCATCTGATACTGCTTCACCGTATTCCGACCTAACTGATACATATGTACCTCATCTGGCCCATCCGCAATACGAATTGTTCGACCATATAACCAAAAGCCAGATAATGGTGTATCTTGACTCACGCCCATACCACCATGTGCTTGGATTGCTCTATCCACTACATTACAAGTCATCTGTGGACAAACAATTTTTATCATTGCGATCAAATCTTTAGCCTCTTTGATACCAAAGCGATCAATCTTATCTGCTGCCGATAAAGTCAATAAACGAGCCTGTTCAAGCTCGCATCGAGACTTGGCAATGTCTTGTCGGATACTACTAAAATCTTTAATTTTTCTACCAAAGGCTTCTCGCTCTGCTACTCGCTTACACATCAAATCCAAAGCCCTTTGCGCCCCACCAATCAAACGCATACAGTGATGAATTCGTCCAGGCCCCAAACGACCTTGTGCGATTTCAAAGCCTCTACCTTCGCCCAATAATAAATTATCAACTGGCACGCGCACATTGACCAAGTCTATTTCTGCATGTCCTTCGGGAGAGTCTACCGAACCAAAGACTTGCATTGGTCGAATGATATTAACACCAGGCGTACCAGCAGGAACTAAAATCATACTTTGTTGGGCATGTCTTGCCGCTGTAGGATCTGTTTTTCCCATGACAATATACACCTTACAATGTGGGTTCATCGCACCAGAAGACCACCACTTACGGCCATTGATAACATATTCGTCCCCATCTCTTACGATAGAGGTTTCAATATTGGTCGCATCTGAAGAAGCCACTCTAGGTTCTGTCATTAAAAAAGCAGATCTGATTTTACCTGCTTGTAATGGTTTCAACCATTGTTCTTGTTGGTTGGGCGTTCCATACTTAGACAACACCTCCATATTCCCTGTATCAGGTGCGGAGCAATTGAATACTTCTGATGACCAAGTTACTCGGCCCATCAAAGCGGCCAATGGAGCGTATTCTAGATTGGTTAATCCCGGACTTAAATCACCATAAGATTTTGGTAAGAATAAATTCCAAAGCCCTTCTGCCCTAGCTAATTCTTTTAATTCTTCTAGGTCTGGAAAATTCTTCCAGCGATTATTGGGGTCTTGTACAAATTCTGCATGGGCTTTTTCTCTTGG
>CAKZUM010000649.1 GCA_937921525.1 uncultured Saprospiraceae bacterium | reverse complement strand
CATCTAGTTGGGATGAATGGATCTGCTTATAAAAATGGGGCAATTATTATTGCTTGGGAAGTTACGTCTGCCTTGGCATTAGTGGCGGCAGCACTATATTTTGTGCCGAGATATTTAAAAATGGGGCTAACCACTATTCCTGAATTTTTAGAAAAAAGATTTGATGGACTGACAAGGACTATTGTTGCTTTTTTACTAATTGTCTCTTTTGTATCTACCCTTTTACCAATCGTATTATATACAGGGGCTTTGAATATTGAAAGCATTTTTGATATTTCTAACCTTTTAAATGTCAGTAAGCAACAAGGGTTATGGCTGACGGTTTTGACGGTCGGAACGATAGGTGCTATCTATGCTATTTTTGGCGGCTTGAAAATGATTGTCTATACAGATACCATTAATGGTTTTGGCTTATTACTCGCAGGTTTATTAGTACCTATTCTTGCTTTATGGGATATAGGAAATGGAAATATGTTGGATGGTTTAATGAAAGTATTTAATCATGCACCAGAAAAATTTAATGTCGTCAGCCAAGAAAATTCTGTAGGGGCTGGTGCAAGAAATGCCATCCTACCTTTCAATGTCCTCTTTACGGGACTCATCATTAATCAGCTTTATTTCTGGACGATGCACCAGTCCATTATTCAAAGAGCATTAGGTGCAGTGAGTTTGAAAGAAGCACAGAAAGGATTGTTATTTACTGGAATTTTAAAAATACTCATTCCATTAATTGTGGTCTTACCAGGATTGATTGGCTTCTATTATTTTGGCGATAGTTTATATGATAATCCAGATACGGTCTATCCTAATTTGGTGAAAAAAGTAATGCCTTTGTGGATGACTGGTTTTTTTGTAGCCGTGATGATGGGGGCTATTTTAAGTACCTTCAATAGTGCTTTAAATAGTGCTGCCACTATTTTTAGTTTAGGTATTTACAAACGATATTTTAATACTGCAGCTAGCGAAAAACGCTTAGTGGGGATCGGTAAATTAGTCTCTAGTATTTTAGCTGTATTCGCTATTGGTATAGCCCCTTATGTAGCGAATGCCCCAGATGGTTTGTATCAATTACTACAGCAATTAAATGGTATCTTTTTCATTCCTATGGCAACCGTTATTATTGCAGGTTTCTTCTTTCCTAGAGTTTCAGCTACAGGGGTAAAGGCAGGTTTATTATTCGGTTTATTCTTTTATGTGTTATTGGATCATATCCTACAAGTCGACTTACATTTTGTACATATATGGGGGATTGAGTTTGTTTTGAATATCTTGGTCATGCACCTAGTCTCTATGATTTATCCTAGAACAAATCACTTTACAATACAAGATGTTGGAGCAGTTGAATTGGTCGAATGGAAATATGCCAAAGCTTTGAGTTGGGTGTTAGTCATTTTGACGGTGGCGATTTATATATTGCTTGGGAGTGTGTAAAACTGAAAAATAAATTGTATTTTTCTTATTAGAAAGACTATTCTTTCTCTTAAATACCCATATTATGAAAAAGACAACCTTAATAAGCCTATTAATTCTTTTCGTATTAATGGTGGCTTGTAGTACGACTAAAAATGCTGCAGACTCTAGTGTTTCGGCAGAAGATTTAAGCACTCCTGTGACTTTAGAAGATCGACTTCGGCAAAAGTCGGGAGTATTTTTCTTTGGAACAGAAGTAAGAATTCGAGGAGGAGATCAATCATTTTTTGGCGATAGTGAACCTTTATTTATTATTAACGGGCAGGCGATTACTGGTGGGTATAGTGCCGCTCAATCAATGGTCAATGCCGTAGAGATTCGATCTATTACCGTCTTAAAAAATCCCTCTGACTTAGCGATGTATGGGGTACGTGGAGCAAATGGCGTAATCAAAATTAAATTGAAGAATAGTAAGGGCTAAATTTTATTTGCTAGTTTTTTAATCAAAAAAAAATAAAAAGTGTTCTTATGGTATGAAGTATCATTTAACTGTGTTATTCTTCCTATTAAATATTACTACCATGCCTGCTCAAACCACGATCCTAGAAGATTTCCAATCTACGCCAAAGTTGCAATGGCGGATTATCAATGATGGCGTCATGGGCGGCTTGTCCAGTAGTCAAATGACCATCACTCCTGAAGGGCATGGCATATTCAAAGGCACTGTTTCGTTAGATAACAATGGGGGCTTTGCATCTACTAGAGGTACGCTTCCTGCACCTATACAAGAAGGAACGACCCTTAAAATTAGAGTCAAAGGAGATGGTAAAACATATAGCTTCCGAATCCAACCAAATAACAAATACAAGCAGGTCTCTTATAAATTAGACTTCCCAACTGCTAATGAATGGGAAGAAATAGTCCTTCCTTTAAAAGAATTTATTCCTACTTGGCGAGGGCGCGTACTCTCCGATATTCCTCCTATTCTTGCAGAAGATATTGGTCAGGTAGGTTTTTTGATTGCTGGCAAGCAGGAAGGGGAATTTATCTTAATGGTTGATTGGATTCGTATCTAAACAATCTTTTCTAATTCGATCTGTAATTCTACAAGCTCCCTATTACGAGCCAAAAATGTTAGCCCAAAACAATCGACTTACGACAAAATGATACAGCAAGTCGGTTTCAATCATTTACCAGAAGATGCTGGTATTACCACTAAAAATAGAAATGGTATGCAATCCGTATTACACAAAGCAGACACCAGAGGCCACGCCAATCATGGCTGGTTAGATACTCACCACACCTTTAGTTTTGCCAGATACTATAATCCAGAACGAATGAATTTTGGCGTACTACGTGTTTTAAACGATGATGCCGTTGCAGAAGGAAGAGGATTTGGTACCCATCCGCATGATAATATGGAAATTATATCCATTCCGTTAGAAGGAGATTTAGAGCATAAAGATAGTATGGGCAACACAACGACCATCAAGCAAGGGGATGTGCAGGTGATGAGTGCAGGAACAGGCGTCTATCATAGTGAGTATAATAAAAACAAAGACAAGGCGGTCAAATTTCTACAAAT
>CAKZUM010000648.1 GCA_937921525.1 uncultured Saprospiraceae bacterium | reverse complement strand
GTACGAACTGATTATCAATAGCTTAGGGTTTTGAGGAAGCATTAAAATTGTTGCCTAGCGAGCTAGGTGACTATTTTAATGCAAACTCAAGTTCCTAAGATATTGGTTATCAGGAAGTAGAAATTTAGACAAGCTCTAAGTAATCATTGTTAAAAAATCCAAACGACTGCTAGTAACCGTATATATACTGATAGATAGATTACTTACGAATGAAGGACTATTAAATGATTTAAAATTAAATCAAAACATATTATCTATGGATACATCAGCAGCAAGCTTCTTATATATTTCTTCTACTCCTAACTCCTCTTTCAAAGAATTACTACAGACTTTCCCCTTACAAACTTTTAAAAAAGATGACTATCTTTTCAAAAAATCTCAACCTCAAAAAAAAATTTACTACATAGAGTCAGGTAAAGTATTATCCGTAAGAGATTATTTAGATGGAAAAAGAGAGTTGGTGCTAGGCTATTATCAAACTGAGCAATTTATAAATCTAGCACTACTCACTGGAAATTCAAAACAGGAGGAATCTGCTAAAGCAATCAATAAGGTATCTGTTAGGGTTATACCTATTTACGAATTTCAAGCCTTGATGAGACAAAGA
Source organism: uncultured Saprospiraceae bacterium (assembly GCA_937921525.1). Classification (GTDB taxonomy): domain Bacteria; phylum Bacteroidota; class Bacteroidia; order Chitinophagales; family Saprospiraceae; genus JAFMDF01. Next base: position 10,692 of record CAKZUM010000648.1, on the reverse strand, counting down.
CCCTATATCAACCAATTGGTCTTAAATACACTTGGTAAAGAACTGACCCAAAGAAATGAGCAATATTATAAAAATATTACACTTGATTCTCAGCAGCGAGTTATTGCATTTTTGGTTGACCAAATAAAATACAATGGTACTAGAGTTGGCTATGAATGGGTTATCCGAGATTTCTTTACACAATTAGAAATTGCTCAATTAACAAATACTGCTAGACAAACCGTAAACGTGACTATGAATAACTTACGCAAGAAAAAACTTATTCATTTTAGATATAAATACTTTATAGTTAGAGAACTGGCTGTTTTAGAAAAATTAGTGAACAATGAGGTAACTACTGACTCTATCTAAATTTATCTGCTCTAAAAGAAAAACCTAAAACAGGTGTTTAAGAAATGGTTCATTAATAAATGAATTAAAAAATTTGATAAATATTTTTTTTCCTACAAAATATACCTTTCCTCTATAAAAATGCACCTTTTCCTATAAATAGCGTAACTTTCCAATAAAATGTATCTTTTCCCTAAAAGATGTACATTTGGTGCAGACTTAGGAATGCGGTGGAAATAAATGTGCGTTCTTGAGGCAGTAATTTTTTCTTCTGAGGATGCTTTGAAAACCGCACATAGCCTAGCTACGTAAGGATTTTCAAAGTATCCTCAGAAGGAAAAAGAACTAGTCAAGAATGTATAGTTATTTCCACCGCATTCCTTATATAGAAGTTGTTAAATAACTTCGTAGTTAAATTTATCAAAAAAAAAAAATTTGAACAACACAACTAACCCAGATGCTAGAATAGTTCTTCGTTTGAAAAATGGAGACAAGCAAGCAATGGCTACTCTATTGAGTAAGTATGGTGATGCCCTCTATAGTGCTATATATCAGATAGTCAGGTCAGAGGATATTGCAAAAGATCTCATGCAGGATGCAGCTATCAAAATATGGAAGAATATCGAAAATTATGATGAAAATAAAGGGCGTCTATTTGCATGGCTCTTGCGGATATGTAGAAATACAGCACTAGATAAAATAAGAACTGCTAAATTCAAATATATCGCTCAATCCAAACAGATAGATGATGAGGCAGTATATAATAATAGTGCACATAGTGTAGAGATGAATATCCCTGATAGTGGTTTGCAGCAAACGATTCAAAGACTTGACAAAAAATACCAGCAAGTAATCAATCTAATTTATTTACAAGGCTACACCCAACAAGAAACAGCCAATGAACTAGACATTCCACTAGGAACGGTTAAGTCTAGAGTGAAAATTGCAATTCGGGAATTGCGGAATTTACTCGGAGAAAATCCCTTGTTGATTTTGGTTATTATTACTTTGTTAATTTCATTAATTAGATAGGTCATGGATATTCAAAAATATATACAGTCAGGAATTTTAGATAACTATGCGCTCGGTTTATTATCTGATGTCGAGAAAAAAGAAGTCGAGAAAAATTTAATCAAATTCCCTGAATTAAAAACGGAGCTTCATCACATTGAAGATGCTTTAGCTATCTACGCACAGGCAAAGGCAATTCCGATGCCAAAAGGTTTATCGGAACAAATTTTAGAATCTATTGAAAATTTAGATTCTACGCCGTCCAATATTTCCGATACTACCCCACGAAATACTCAACCACAGCCAAGTAAAAGTCCGATACTATTGGGTACATTATTAGGATTATCTTTATTGGGTAGCTTGCTTTTATTTAAACAAAAACATGATGCAGATCAGCAATTGATAACTTCTCAATCACAAATAAGTGATGTTAATAATCGTATGCTAACTTTACAGCTAGACTGTGATGCGAAAGACCAAACGATTCAAAGACTGCACGAACAATTACAAGTTTTTAAAAGTAATGCCTACCAACCTATTTTTTTAAAAGGTACTGATAAATCACCAGAATCAGAAGCTATTGTCTACTTCAATACTTTAGATAAAAAGACTTATTTAGATATTGGCAATTTACCAACTACGCCTATGGATAAAGATTATCAACTTTGGGCTATCGTTGATGGGGCACCTACTGATATGGGGGTTATTGATTTAGCAACTGCAACAGAGGGTTTAATAGAGGTGCCCTATATGGAAAATCCTCAGGCCTTCGCTGTAACTTTGGAAACTAAAGGTGGAAATCCAACACCAAATCTAGACGAGTTGTATGTAATTGGAAATGTAGAAAGTTAACGGATGTTCAAAATTTAGACAAGCTCTAAGGAGTAGATGTCTAAATACGCAAATAGGTCGAGAGTGTAGAATGTCGTCAACTTAATGCTTTAAGAATTAAGAAAAACTAGGCAGCTTATAAGACATAATTCAACGCGGAGCTACTTCGTAGCTACACGGATTTTTTTTTGGATCTTTGTAGGTCGTGTATCTAGGCGTTGACTTTTTTTATTACTAATTATGTCCTACTCCAATACGGAGCTACTTCGTAGCTATATGGATTTTTGTAGGTCGTGAAGGATGTTGACAGTTGAAAACCACCATACAGGTATGTCACGCTCTCGACCTAGGGAACACATCTAATACAGGCGACCACACTACTGGACATTGTTTAGAACAGAGAGCAGAGAAGAGAGAGTAGAGACGTATTTCGATTAGAAAACAACGAAATTTCGTCATTTTTTTAAACGAAATCTGTCTCTACTCCCCGCCCGCCTGACGGCAGTCGGGCTGGTCTGCTCTCTATTCTCTGCTCTTTAAAATGTCCAGTAGTGTGACAGGCGACCTATAAAATCATTTAAATCTGCGTTGAATTATGCGTATTTTGACATCTAGTTCCTTAAGTTGACGACATTCCACTTGCAGTGGTCCGATGAAACGTGCAGCTTGATCGGACCACCGCAAGTGATCCGATCAATTTCAAGAAAATTGTTTCACACTCTATTTATTTCACTTTCTACCTTTAATCAGAAAGGGTAGCCGATTCCAAGATTCCAGATTACATTCTCTTTACGCCAGCTCCTATTTAAAAATGCCAATTCTTGAAATGACCATTTAAACCCTTCCCCTTGATAGGGTCTCCTTAACGCAAAAGCAGTATCTAATCGGATTACAAAAAAATCAAAATCAAGCCGCATACCGAAACCAGTACCAATAGCTATTTCTTTATAAAAACGATTTAACTCAAATACACCTCCTTGTTGCTCGTTCTCTCGCAACAACCAAACATTCCCAGCATCTACAAATAAAGCTCCTTTTAAGTAACTAAAGATTGGGAATCGATATTCTACATTTAATTCTAATTTTATATCTCCTGTCTGATCAATAAACTGGTTGTCGAAACCATCTGTATTCGTACTATCTGCAACGAAACTCCCCGGGCCTAAAGCCCTAAGTCTAAAGGCCCGTACACTATTTGCGCCACCGATTATAAACTGTCGACTGTAGGGTAATTCTTGGGCATTTCCATACGGGATGCCTATACCTGCATATGCTCGTGTTGCTAGTCGATTTTGTTGAAAATTTTGGTAGAAGCGAAAGTCTCCATCTAGTCGCACATATTGAGAAAAGGGTAAGTCAGCTATGCCATAGGGCAGTTCAGATGAGCCTTCTATTACTTTAAATAATAAGCGTAGCGCATTGCCTGATGTCTCTAATTCACTTTTAAAATAGGTAGCGGTTCGCTTAGTGGTGGTAAACTGATCGGAATAAACATAGGTATATTTTAACCCTGCAGTAAATACATCTTCAAAACTTTTTTCTAATCTTGAATTGGTATTTAGTAATTCTTGAAATTTGTCTGTCGAATTTAATAGGCGAAATAAATTAAAATTGATGGGATATAATTCATTACGAACTTTAGGTGTTTCTCTCCATTTATACCCAAAGCGTAGCTGTGCATTATTGATAGAATAAAACCCAGTCCGTCTTTGAAAAACTGTGGATAGACTCAATAAAGTACGAGGCAAATAAAAAGTAGAAATATTTTTTATCTTAAATGGGGTAATAAAGTGAGGTACGGAAAGATTCACTTGTGCATTCACATCAGAAGTATTCACAAAACTCAAGCCATCATCCAATTGCGTTTCAATACCTCCAGACAAACTAACATCTAGTCGTTCTGCCCCTCCGAATAAATTTTTATGAGTATAGGTAAAAGTAGCGGCGGTACCAAAATACCTACCCGTTCTATTATTCAATTCTAACTCCGCCGTTATGTCTTGTATTTTATTAGGACTTAGATACAAATACCGATCTAATAAATATCTTTCCTCGCTTACTACTGGTTCATACTTGATGTTAACAAATTTAAATAGGTCTAAATCTACTAAGCGGTTGAAGGTAGCATTTTGTAGTTTTTTGGAAAACCAGTCATTTTTATTTTGAGTGACAATACGAGCCAAGGTAGCAGGGCGAAGCACAGGCGTATTTTGAATAATCGTAAAACCATCTTTGGGATGTATGGTATCGGGCTTTGCTTGACTGCTAGTTTCTAAAGAATGATCTGGGAAAATATAGGTTTGATTGAGACTATATAGGTGATGCCTAGTGCTATCACTCGGAGGCTTTACACGTACATACAAATCTGCTTGTAACGGACCTGCTGTGGTATCGACTATAAAGTAAATATGTTTTTCATTAAAATTTAAAAACCCTTGATTGCCCGCTACATTCGCCAAACGAAGTCGTTCTTTATCTAGTGTAGCCAATTCATAAGGTTTTTCAGCTTTCAAGTAAGTCTCTTCTAGATTGGCTAATACTAATCGGCCTATCTCCGTTGTATCACTTGGAAAATGTACTGATCGAATATAATGCCTCCCCCTAGAAGTCAATTGATAATCAATGGCTACTTCTTTATTGTTAACGATGGTATCGCTTTCTACAATTGCTCCGAAATAACCATTATCATTTAAGTATTTTTCAAATATTCGTTCTGTTCTTTTGACTAGCAAAGGGTCGTACAATACTGGGGGTTCACCAAAGACCCTTCGAAGCCAATGTCGAACTCCCTTATCTTTTTTAGGAACGCCTAACCAATTATAAAAGCGAAGTTTATTTTTTGCATTTGGGACAGGTCGAGCGAGTGCTAATAAATCCGCTCTAACAGTTGCCTTTTTATTGAATTGTTCTGGGTTTGTAAACTTGATATTAGTTTTGGTATATAATAATTCTTCTGGTTGTAGGGATTTGGTACTGCTACAGGCATTTAATAATATCAATAAAATAAAGTGTATTCCTATTGAGGGTAAACGTTTACTAAACCTTTGAGGTTTAGTAAACGTGGATGCCAATATAAATACCCAACATATTTTTTCGTCATCACTTATCTTTCTTTTTTCTGCGCTCATCAAAAGACTGTTTTAAGAAAATACTAAAACCATTTTTTTCAGTATTCTCACTATTGAGAATATCAAAGCTACTTCGTCGAAACGCTCTGATAATATAGTTACCATTTGCCGTTAATTTATATTCCAATAAGAAATCTCCTGCGATAGAAGAAAAATCAGTAGACTGATTGCTATTCTCTAAATCAACGGTGCCGCTTGCTTTAATGGTCAAGCGATCATTGAATAATTGTTTAGACAGACCTATATCTACTTCGGTAACATTAGATGTCGTTTCTGCTGTGTTGGCCCCTTTTCTATAAGAGTCCACATCAAAATTAACTTCCACTCCTTTTATATATTGATCCGCTAATCGGTTCAATTGGTTTGTAAATAATTTACTGACACTTGACAATGCAACATCCTCTCCTGTTCCAATAAGGTTTGTATTGGCATTATCTGAAATGATAAAACTATTGACCAATAATAAGCCAAATACTTGATTATTTAATTCATCTGGATTTGCTCTTAGTTGTTGAAGTTTTTGATTCGTTATATCGGTGATAGCACCTGAGGTATTATTGGGTAAGTCTATATCGAAACTAATCTCTGGCGATTCCAAATTACCTTTCAATAATAATTGCACACTTATATCCGTCTTTCTTTGGGCAGCTGCTATTTCTGTATCACTGAGGGAGGCTTCGCTCTTGATTAATTCATAGGTGGTACCGCGCGTATTATAGTTGGCCATTAAATCAAACTGAGCATTCAAAGGGTCGCCATTGAATAATACAGTACCTCCCTCTTTTATATCAAATTTCCTTTTGACTAACTGGTTATAGGAAAAAGAATATTGTCCAGAAGAAACAATATAATTACCAAACATTTCAATTAAACCCGAAGGCTTCATTTGAATCACTAAATCTGAATTACCTCGACAGACCAGCTTATCCCCTGAAATGGGATCTACAATAAACTGTAGTTCCGCATCTTTTGTTAATTCTAAATTAAGGGTCACATCAAAGGGAAAAGTATTTTTAATTTGATAGGAAGTAATCGGCAACTGCTCTAAGCTATCTGGGCTAGCAAAAATTACATAGTCATTATTGGTAATAACATCCAACTCAGAAAAAGGAGATAAATGAAATACGGAACTCGGTTGGGTACGGGCATTGATATTGACAACAGGTTCTTCCAAAGTTCCTTTTATACCCAAATCTGCTTTCAATAAAAGAGTCCCATAGAATAGCTCATTGTCTAAAGCAGTAGTATTTAAAAATTGAAATTCATCCGTCTGTATATTTAAATCCAATAGATAATCTGTAAAAGACTGATGCCTTATTTTTCCACTCAGAATCGCCTGATGACCTTGGGTATCTTTTAGTTTTAACCGCCCTAAATTAATCTCTCTATTATTGACTGTTACAGTTTGATTACTAATGTCGTAACGCGTTTGGGTGACATCCACTAAAGTACTGATGGAATCTAGATTTAGTTGCCCCTGCATTTCTGGTTTACCTAAGGTACCTTGTACTTGTAATGCACCCGAAATAAGTCCTTTACTTTGACTAACTAAGCCCTCTAAGAACGGATCTAATAGAAATAACTCTAATTGGTCAATCGTTGTCTGTATATCTATTCGCTCATCTTTAGTATGGACATATCCGGAGGCACTACCTTTATTATTTTTACCCTTTAAATCTAAGGCTACATCAATCTTATCAGAATTGGGAGGTTCAATGGCCAAGATCTTTAAATCCCCAACGGATTGCTTTTCTAAAATTATATCCGCTACCAATAAGTCCGCTTCAAAATGAAGGCCCTTCAAAAAATTATTTAGGGTAAGCGTACCATTTAAGTTTCCTTTTAAAAAATCAATCGGCTTATTAGCAAGGGTTAGTAATTCTCCAATTGGAAAGGCATCAAAAGCTATGGACAAAGGAGATAATTCTTGGGCGAATCTATCGCCTTTGCTTTGTAAGATTATTTGTTGACTATCCTTAGATAATTGGAATTGGTCAAAAAACAGTTGATCCTTATCCCAGTAGATTCCATTATTCGTAGGTATTTGCCACTTCTTATTATTTAAAATGATTGAACTCTTTAAACTATTTTTGAATTGACCATCTGGCTTATTCATCCAACCTTCTAGTGCTACCATTTTATCACTAGTATCTCGCTGTAATAATACATCATAATACAAACTGTCTTGTATCAATTTTGATGCTACCTCCACCGTAGGTATTTTTATCAAGCCTGATTGAAAATCAGATATAGTGATTCTATTATTGACTTGATTGGCATCTCCATCGGTCGTTAATTGTGCCTTAGAAAATTGCAGATTTTCATATTGAAAATTCTCAACATCACTTATTATTTGGATGTTTTTTTCTGTTCCTACATAAGCTGCATCCAAGGTAGCAGTCCCTATCTCTATAGCTGGTAATAAACCAATAATCGTAAAGAATTTTAAATCTTCAACAGTTAATTTTGCGGTAAAATTCTGCGTTTCTAAAGCTATGTTTTGATTAGTATCTACAGGTAAGGTGTAGTGCAGCCAATCTAGTGGAAAATGTTCTTGCAAGTATTCGTTGACGAGCTCGGGAATTTCCGTTAATTTAAAATCTCCCTTAAAACTAGCGTTAAGAAAATCCGAGGTAAAGGTGATATTTTTATTATTAGTATTCAGTTGCCTACTTAATAACGTTAAGGTATCTGTATAAATCTGAAGCGAGTCATTCGATAGAAATAGTTTTTCAACAAATATATTTCCGTTTAATTCATCTAGGTTATCTCCGACAAAATTCATGCGCGTCTTACCACTCAAGGAAAGCGGTTTTTCAATTAAATTTAATGCTTGAAGATCAAGGGTATCTACGTCTAATTCAAACTTAAATTTAGGCAGACTCGTATTCAAATCGACTAGTCCTTGAAAGTCAAACCAAGCCAATTCGTCTTTACTACTGACCGCTCCTTGAAATTGCTTTTGCTCAACCTGTCCGTCTATTATTATTTGTTCATAGCGATGTCCTTTGTATTCAAAATTTTCGATAGTCGTTTGGACTATTCCTTGAAGAGAATCTAATTGCACTCCTCTCCCCTGCCCTTTCAAGGATAAACTCACTTTTCCTATGTCCGTATTATTTAGAAAGCTGCCCAAATCAAAATCTTGCAACTCCAAATCTCCTTGATAGCTATCCATACCGAAAGTATTATTCAAAGCTAACTGAAGGTCACTTTCTAGCGAACCGATGGTAGATTGTAATAGACCATCAATCTTAATCTTTTGAGTATTTCCTTTGAGTTGACCAGCATATTGAATAGCACCGAGACTGTCCAGCGCAGGAGGCATATTGCCTTTTAAAAAACTTTTCCAGTCTTGTGCAAGTGTCTGGAAATCTGCTACAGCTATATCAAATATTATTTGGTCGGGTTGTGCTAAATTTTGTAGTTGTCCTTTTGCTTCTAACTGAGTAGCCGTAGCTGTTTGTATATTGATGGTCTCTACATCTAATATTTTCAAGTCTCCTTTGGCTTTCGTGTTAAGGCTTATTTTTCCAAAAGTTTCTAATTCTTTTGGCAAGGATAAATTGTTGAATATAGTATTTAAATCTTTGTAAGAAGTACTAAAATTTTTAATATCCAATGCCATGTTTAGATGCTCTGGATTGAGTATATTTTGAATGGCAACTGATCCTGCCAACTGCAATCGCTCCCCAATATCAAATACTAAGTTGTTGGCTTTTAGATGATTGATTGTACCAGAAAATTGACCGTTCAAGCGGAGTGTTTCCATTATCTCCGTATCTATACTAGACAATAAGTCCGCTGCTAACCAGTGTATATCATTGAACCTTATTTTCGTATTGTCAAATGAACTTTCTATCTGCACCTTTTTAGAAAAATCTAGTAGGTCCTCAAACTTCTGAAAAGATAATCGAGTCGTATTTTTTAATTGACTATTAGGCGTTGTTGCGATAAGGCGATCTAGTACCAGTCGGGTGCTGTCTGCTTGAATACCTACCTCTAAGCCATTCAATGAGAAGCCACTCTGTTCTTGAAATGAAATAGCTTTAACCTGCCCTTTCATGGTCTTTCCAAGCCATTCATATTGTTCTAAGCGAAAAGCTAGGTTGCTAAGTATTAGATCGCTATAGTTAATTTTCGAGGGCGTAGATTGTTGACTTTTTACTTGATAGGTAATAGAATTATTTATTCCTTTTATCGTATTTATACTAATCTGCCACGGGATAGTAGGAAATTCTAGCGAACTAGTAATAGTGGCTATAGGAAGGGTATCTTTTTCTGGATAAAGAAGTATTATGGAAGTACCATTGATTTCGAGATTGTCCACATTGAGTACCTGTGCGTCTATGTCTAAAGACCTAATGCCTACATGCCCTTCTTTTGCATTTATCCGAATGGAACTCCCCTTCTTTTTATCTTCTTGGACAAAAGCAACTTGATTCAAATAAATATTTTCAATGTTAAAATCCCAAGGGGGGCTTGATGTATTCTTATCTGATGATTCGTTGGGTTGCAATGCTGCTATCAAATAATCATAGTTGAAAACACTATCAGTAGAATTTCTATAAGTGTTAAGGATAGCATCTTCTATCAAGAGGTCATTAAGATGAATTTTCTGTTCTAAGAGAGAGAATAAGCCAATGTTTGCGGAGATTTGTTGAGCATATAAAAGCGTATCCTTTTGTTGGTCTTCCAAATAGACTTCTTCTAATACTATTTTTTTAAATAAACTAATATTAACACGACCTACCCGAGTTGTACTCGAAAGACTGGTATTTAACTGCGTAGTTACTTTTTGGACTAAGAGGGTTTGTATTTTAGGAAACTGTATTAGAAAATAAAGTACAGCAAATAGCAGCAGAAATCCTAGAAGCAACCAAGCTCCCCATTTTAAAATCTTTTTTATTAATTCTCCTCTTTGTGTCATTATTGAGTGGATATTACTTCAAATATAGGCTATTTCGTGCTTTGTAACGACAAAAAATAACTTCCTCATTTAGGACTGTCAAATCTCCTAATGAGTATCAGGGCAAACAAAATGGAATGAACAAGTCTACACTATTCAAGGAATCTACAATATTCTATTAATGAACAATTCCCCATAGCATCCGTTCTGGGAACACATTGGAATTATTAAAAAAAACTTAAAAAAATTTATTTTTCAATTGAACATTAAGGATAGTGTTATGTTAAAAAGATAGTAATACTATCATAATTAAGTGTATAACATCTTTGTATTATTATTGAATAACATATCCAAAGTTGTTAAAAAATTATTAACCTTAAAATCGTTTACTATGAAAAGTTATCGTTTTGTAAAATTATTAGGTTTCTTAATATTAGCTTTTAGTATAACACAATGTACGGTAGTAAGAGAAGGGGAAGTTGG
>CAKZUM010000647.1 GCA_937921525.1 uncultured Saprospiraceae bacterium | reverse complement strand
CTGATTCATTCTTAAATTTGTGGTAAAACTAATATCAACTGTCTGGATAAACTTGTCTATATTTTACATCATAAATCCATCAAATTTTGGATAATTAGAAGCTTTCTGATGTATGATTTATGAACTCTGATTTTTGATTTTATAGAAAATGTTTAAGATCCTATTGTTACTAAAATTAAGATGTTGTCCTAGTGACCAAGTATATCAGAAGTTGCTAATATAAACAATGGATGGTATTGCAAAGAAAGTTTTGCAAATAATAGACAAGTTTATCCAGACAGTTGATATTAGTTTTACCACAAATTTAGGAATGAAGAAGCTTGATAAAACTAAGCTTACAAAGCTAGGGTTGTATTTTACCACATAGGTACATAGGTCACATAGCATACGTCACACTATGTGACCTATGTATCTATGTGGTAAAATTGTCAACTACTTTTGTGGTTTAAATAAACTTGTCAAATAATACATTGAAATTCACCATTTTGTAAATACCTTACGAAAAATCTCATTTCTCCAAACTTATAAAAAAAGAATATTTATGCAACCTAATTTTTTTATGCTACCTGTAGTTGCACTTATCCCTCTGATAATGGGCTTTATATGGTATCATCCACAAGTATTTGGCACTGCTTTAGCGAATGCTACTGGCAAATCGGTAGATCAAATTGGCAGCAAAGGAAGTATTGCCAAAGCTGCTTTCACCTATCTATTTGGCCTATTTATGGCCTATGTAATTTTAATGTGTTGTGTCCATCAATTTGCGACAGCTTTACTATTTGTTTTAGATCCAAGCTTTGGTCAAGAAGGTTCAGAATTTAGTACCTTCCTAACAGATTTTGACCGCAAATATGGAGATCGACATCGCACCTTTGGTCATGGATTAATTCATGGCATGGAGGTATCTGCTTTAGTGAGTTTTGCCTTTTTGGGCATCAGTACGTTTATTGAAGGCTTACCGATGAAAAGAATGTGGATTCATTTTGGCTATTTTGTACTCTGCGGTGGATTAATGGGTGGATTAATTTGTGCTTATTTTTAGCCGCTGTTCTATCACAGCAAATACCTAATTTCTTTCTGCAAACTTTCAAACAAAACTATATTGTCAACAAGTACCAACTCCATAAAAGCCTTACAATTCATGTTTATCAGCGTCTCCGCTTTTACCATCATGAATACCTTAGTCAAATACTTACAACATCTACCTCCATTTGAGTTGGTATTTTTTCGATCTATTGGAACCAGTATCATTTGTTTTTTTTTATTGATAAAGCAAAAGATACCTATACTGGGCAATCAACGAAAGTTACTCATTAGTAGAGGTTTAGTTGGGGTCACAGCAATGGCCTCCTTTTTCTGGGTAGTCCAATTAATTCCATTTGGCTCGGCCGTATCCCTTCGATACACCTCTCCTATTTTTGCAGGCATTTTGGCTATTTTTATTTTAAAAGAGCGAATCACGCCTTTGCAATGGTTTTGTTTTTTAATTGCTTTTGTTGGCGTTCTACTCATCAAAGGCTTCGATACAAGAGTAAGCTTTTTTGGATTAGGCGTCATTTCGATCTCTGCCTTTTTGAGTGGAACAGTCTATGTCATAATTCGAAAAATAGGAAATGGCGATCATCCCTTGGTCATTGTTAATTATTTTATGTTTATCGCTACTTGTGTGGGCGGAATATTTTCTATCTTTAATTGGCAAACGCCAATAGGGCTAGAATGGGTTTTGTTAGGGAGTATGGGTCTCCTTGGATTTTTTGGGCAATTCTTTATGACTAAAGCCTATCAGCTAGCCTCCATTGGAACGGTTGCACCCATGAAATATTTAGAGGCGGCATTTGCCTTGCTGGTCGGTTGGATATGGTATGGGGAAGGCTATACGCTATTAGGTTTACTTGGCATTGCATTGATTATTGTGGGGATGTTATTGAATATTTATGTTAAAGCGACCATTCAAAAATAGCTTTGAAATAAGCTGGTGAAATTACTTTTAAAGTCGGACACCTCCGAAGGTCTAACGATTACCCATATCTTGTTACGGGCTAATTAGGGGCGTAGCCTCGTCCCTGTCTGTAGAAGGATATGCTATTTGATCTTAATAAGGAGCGTAGCTTCGTCCCTGTTGAATTTTACAGAGCCGAAGCTACGCTCCTTTTTACGAAATTTACACTTGTGGGTAATCGTTAGACCTCCGAAGGTGTCCGACTCGTAGTTTTCTACCTTTTATCAATTGACTATATATAATAGAAAAGACTTTCCCCTCGCCCTATTGCATGAAAAAAGGAAAAACTGATTAATATTTTCTAATTACCACTTTCGTAGGATAAAGCTTTAAATTGATAATCAGAAAGTTAGAAAAGGAAAGTCTTTTGAACGTCACTTTTGAGATTATTGCAATAAACTAGCTGATTAGACGATTTTACCACCTATTCTAGACTTTTATTCTCCTTTCTTGTTCTACTTTTAGTTCAAATCTTACGAATGATCTACCCAGCCCAATAAAAAATATAAAATTTTATTATGAAAAAAAAATACTTCTTTAGTCTACTCTTCTTGATATGTACAAGTGTTTCACAAATAGTCGCTCAAACAGGGATTATTAAGGGGACAATAACAGATGCGAACGAAGGTTCTACTCTTCCCGGGGCAACTGTACTCATAGAAGGTACTACTGTCGGTACTGTTACAGATGTAGATGGCGTGTACCTTCTTAACAATGTGCCTACAGGAAATCAAGTTGTAACGATCTCCTTCTTAGGGTTTGAAACCAAAACAGTAAGCATAGATATACAAGATGGACAAACGGTAGAATTAAATGAAGTTTTAGGAGAAGGCGTAATTTTAGGAGAAGAGGTAATCGTTACAGGGCAATTATTGGGTCAAGCAAAAGCCATTAATCGGCAATTGAATTCAGAATCTATTGCGAATATCGTTTCCGCAGATAAAATACAGGAATTACCAGATGTGAATGCTGCCGAAGCTATTTCTCGATTGCCAGGTATAGCCATCAACAGAAGTGGAGGGGAAGGGCAAAAAGTCGTGATAAGAGGACTAGAACCCAAATTCGCAGCCATCACGGTTAATGGTGTGCGGCTGCCAGCCAATTCTAGTAATGATCGATCTGTAGATTTGTCCTTATTATCTCCAGAGTTACTAGATGGTATAGAAGTATTCAAATCGCCCTTACCTAGTATGGATGCAGAATCTATTGGTGGAACGGTCAATTTAAATCTGCGCCGTGCCCCGAGAGAGTTAAAAGTTTTAGCAAAAATTCTAGGTGGATATAATGAATTAAATGATGATTATGGTGATTATAAAGCAGTTCTACAAGGAAGTAAACGATTCTTAAATGACCGCCTTGGGATAGTTGCTCAAGGAAGTATTGAACGCTTTAACCGAGGTGGAGACATCATCGGATATTCTTGGTCGCAAGGTCGAACCGACCCAGAGACAGAAATTACTGAGATATTGGGTAATTCTCTCTCGCTCGAAGATCAACAAGAAAAAAGACGTCGTCTGAATGGAAGTGTCAACTTAGACTACGACCTTGGGGAAGGGCATAAGCTCGGTTTTTTTGGGCTTTATAGCAAAACTCAAAGAGACCGTTTTATTATGAGTAATATTTACACCCCTTCTGAACCTGTAATCGGGTATCAAGGAAGAGGTTTGGATAATGAGCTAGATCTAAGAACAGGATCATTAAGTGGGGAACACTCTTTAGGTAAATTATTTGTAGATTGGAGTCTATCAGGTTCTAAAACAGAAGGAACAACTCCTTATGATTTTTCTATAAGATTCGATAATTCTACTTCTCCATTTGATCCAACTTTAAATGCAGACGGCCATCCAAAAGATTTTTTGGCTGCCGCACGCCCTAACTTACCAGAAGCATTTTTACGCCAAAATAATTTACAAGCTACCAATACATTAGAAGAGACTAAAACGGCTATTGTCAATCTAAAAATTCCTTTAAAGATAACCGACAATATTGGGGGCTACTTAAAATTTGGTGGTAAATATTTCCAAGCGGATCGATCTAGAGCTAGAACACTTCGGTCTGAAATCTTTTATTATTTAGGTGGTCAGGTGACAAGGGATGCCGCAGAAATATTTGGTACAGAGCTTACTCGACTACCTACGAATAATAGTTTGATTAGTATTCAAAATTTCTTAGGAGAGGCTGATAGGGTTAATTTTGAATTAGAAGATGGAACTCCTAGCGACTTTTCAGCTACACTCGATCCTGATTTTATCAGAAATTGGGCAGCTATTCAAGACCCAATTTTTAAAGATGATAGAACCGCAATAGTTGATAATTATTCTTTAACAGAAACGGTGTCAGCGGGTTATGCCATGTTGAAGTTAAATTTTGGGGAAAAATTATCTGTCATCCCCGGATTCAGATATGAATATTCAGATAATGAATATAACGCAGCTAATTCTTCTGTTAATGGTGCTTATGGAGCAAACGGTTTCGTTTTTGATACGACTACTGTTCAACAATATGGTGAATTTTTGCCACACCTTCATTTAAAATTACAAGCAACAGACTGGCTTGATGTTCGGGCTTCCTATGCCACTACTTTAGCTCGACCTGATTATAACTACGTTACACCAAGAGCACAAATTAATAACACGTCTCTAATCTTAACAGCGGGTAATCCAAACTTAAGACATGCCCGTTCCGTCAATTACGATTTATTTGTGTCTGCTTATAAAGGAGGGCTAGGCCTGTTGACCGTTGGTGGATTTTACAAAGATATTTCTGATGTATTCTTGCCCAGAACGCTTCAACTAGCCGACCCAGAAATTGCCGCAGCAAATGGTTGGCCCAATAATTCTGGTTTTGAGTTGCGCTCTTTTTCTAACCTAGAATCTTCAAAGGTATATGGTTTTGAAGTAGATGTACAAACCAATCTTAGTTTCTTACCGGGGTTTCTAAAAGGAATTGTGGTTAGTGTCAATTATGCTCGATTGTTCTCCGAAACAAAGGTATTTTTCTTGACTTCTGAAACGACTTTAATTCGGCCTTTCCCTCCCTTATTTGAAACTACTTTTACAACTAATGAAAGGGAGGTAAAAATGCCTAGTCAAGCACCACATATTTTTAATATGTCTGTTGGTTATGATTATAAAAAATTCTCGGCAAGAGTTTCAGGAAGTTTCCAAGGAACAAAGGCACGAACCTATTCCCTAAATAAAGATTTCGACCAATTTGATTTGGAATTTTGGCGATGGGATGCTTCTGTTAAACAACGTTTTGGAGGCAACTGGAGTGTGTTTTTAAATATTAACAATTTTACAAATCAACAAGATATTGCCTTTGTCAGAAATGTAGATTTCTTAAGAAGAATAGAAACTTTTGGAATGACAGGGACAATAGGTTTGCAATACAAATTATAATTTCCAAGATACTAGACTTGTTCATAAATAA
>CAKZUM010000646.1 GCA_937921525.1 uncultured Saprospiraceae bacterium | reverse complement strand
AGAAGTCAGAGGTCAGATCGTTCTAGTTAGCTTACGCTAACGGAACTGTCAGAAGTCAGATTTATAATGTTGACTACCTAGCGTTCTGACAGCGTAGCGTTCTATTTAGAAATATCTTGGTGTAACTACTTTTGAAACTTCATAGTTGAATTGGTATCCCACCATCATTTCAAAAGAACCGAAGGTTACCGTGTTCAAATCATTTAAAGGATAATCAAATGCAGCACCAAAACGCAAGCCATTTGATAACAAATAAGACATCCAAATATCTGCGGAATCATATGAGCTTCTATCATCGAAGGCCTCTACCGCAGTTCGGAAAGAAATACCTACTTGAAATTGCTCATAAAACATTAAGGATAAATCTATATCGACTTCTGTTGGTGCACCAACATTCTGAAATTCTTCGTCTTTACTTAAACCAGCTAATAAACCTACATTCTTTACTAAAACAGAAGGCTTAAATACTAAGTGTTCTCCGCCAAGAGGAAACGCAGCACCCGCTGCAAAATAATAGTGACGATATTGCCTTGCAAAAGGAAGCGTATTAATATTTTCCTCTCGTAAATCATGCTCTACTAGCTGTGGTGATGAAGCCCCAACGTAGAATGTTTTATTATAAAACAAAATTCCTGCGCCGAAATTAGGTAGTAATTTTGTTGGATCTGAATCTGAAAAGGCATCATCATTTACTTCTTGTAAATTCAGTTGTCCCCAATCTGCTCTCCAGTAAGATAGCCCCCCTTGTATACCTATAGCAAGCGTATTAGTACCTCCTAAAGGAATTCGGTAAGAGTAACTAAGATTTGCTCTTGTTTCATTTATTGGCCCAATGCCATCGTTTACTAAATTTAAACCTACCCCTACTTTTTGCTGCTTGAGTGGCGTGTGCATTGTTAAGGTTTGTGTCGTCGGAGCGCCATCAATTCCTTGCCATTGGTTTCTATACAATACCCCAACATATAAGTGGTCATAATATCCTGCATAAGCTGGATTATAGACTAAACTGTTAAACATATATTTGGTGAACATTGCATCTTGCTGTGCTTGCACAGCAATCCCCCCTAAGAGTAAGAATAAGATAAGTGTTAAATTTTTTCTCATATCTACTTTATTTAGTAGTTTCAGTTTGGTTAAAGTGTTCAAATGTTTTTATTAAGAACATTTCCAGTTTACTCTATATATTATTAGTTTTTACAATTCATATTCTAATTCAAGAATTGTTCCAAGACGATTAACCATCCTTGGAGACATCCTTTTTTAGGAATATTTCTTCATAAAAATTCATATAAAATAAAGCTAGAATTCAATTTATGTGATTTGATTTCTAATCAATTATTGTTTATTGGAGGGAACTTATTTTCTATTTATAAGTCCAACATAGGCATAGAGACAGAAGGTTGTTATTATATAACTACTAATAATAATGCCATATTTGTCTATATAATTGAGGAGTGGGGAAATTTTAGTTAAAGAGAAGGTATGGAGGCACTCTATTTTTCTCTATCGGAGAGGCATTCAGAATCCCAATTTATTAGTTTTTTACTATAAAAGATAGAGGTAGTATCTTAAATTTATACATTATTTTTTATGGCTATAATAATTCATTTATTCTCAGCGCAATACAAATAATTATATTTTATCTGCCATAAAAAATATTTTAGAAATCTTTTAAATTCACTCCTTTTAGAAGATTTATAAACAGAAGTTGTTTAAGAATGTAGTCTGATATTAGTTGTAAGTGCTTGGTTTCTAGGGCGAAGCTCTTTTTGATTTTCGTAGCCTTAGCTACGGGAATCAAAAAAGCTGAAGATCCTAGGAATCAATGACTTGCAAATAATGCAGTAATACATTTTTAAACAACTTCACAATATAATTCGTTTTGTGACAGATTCCAGAACATAATAATAGTAGATTAAAAACTAACAACAGACAGAACTAATATAAACAACATGAAAGTATCGGCTATACACATCTATCCTATCAAATCACTTGGTGGAATATCTTTAAACAAGGCGAATCTGACACCCCAAGGCTTAGAACATGATCGTCGTTTCATGTTAACCGATAAAAATGGGCTGTTTATGACCCAACGCTCTACCGCAACTATGGCCTTATTAAAAACTAAAATTGAGGGGGATCAATTGGTCGTGTGGAATAGTCTATCACCAAAACATAAAATAACATTTCCTTTAAAGCCAAGACATTTCTCCAAACAACAAACAGTAGAAATATGGGACGACACCTGTACAGCTAATGTACTTCATAAAGGAATTAATAAATGGTTTAGTAAACAATTAAAGCAAGATTGCCAATTGGTTTATATGCCAGAAAACTCGCACAGACCTGTTGATAAAAGATATGGAAAAAAAGGAGAAATTGTCAGTTTTGCGGACGGCTATCCTATTCTTTTGCTAGGTGACGCCTCGATGGATGACTTAAATACCAGATTAAAAAAACCAGTATCTGCCGATCGTTTCAGAGCGAATATTTTATTTAATGGAGGTACTCCTTTTGAAGAAGATAAATGGGGCAATTTCTCCATTAACACACAGCAATTTAGAGCTGCAAAGCTTTGTACACGTTGCCAAGTTCCGAATATCAATCAACAAACTGGAAAGATGGAAAAAGAACCTAATAAGACATTAGCCACCTTTAGAAAAAAAAATAAGAATATTAAAATGGGGCAAAACCTATGTTGGGAAAAAGATAAATCGAAGGGGAAAGCTACAATAGCTGTCGGAGATAAAATTAGAAAGGGTAAATAATGTCTCTACCTGATGTTGTTTGTTTAGAACAGAGAGTAGAGAGCAGAGAATAGAGACCTATTTCGTTTAAAAGTCGATTAAATTAGTTATTTGTAAACGAAATACGTCTCTGTTCTCGCTTCTCTAATCTAAAGTGTCATGTACAAAATAACAAAAGGCTTGACGATTGTATCGTCAAGCCTTCTATTATCTATAAGTAGCAATGCTACCTATCTTTATTTTTTCAAAATTACTTACCTGGCTCTTCTACTTTGTTTACTTGACCTTTGATCGTCAAGAAAGTTTGAGCTGGCTCTGTATTAGCTGTTAAAGTCACACGCTTACTTTGATTTCCGCTTTTGTTGCTAGAATCAAATCTTACCATAATTTGGCTAGACTCTCCTGGTGCGATAGGCTCCTTTGGCCATTCTGGAACAGTACATCCACAAGATCCTTTTGCATCACTAATGATTAAAGGCTCTGTACCTGTGTTTGTAAATTTGTAAGCATGCTCTACTTTCTCACCTGAAGTGACTGTACCAAAATCAAATTCAGCTTCTGGAAAATTCATTACTGTTGTTGGGCCTGCTGGCGCTGCTGGTGTTGCAGGAGCTGCTGGCGTTGTTGCATTTGGTGCTACAGGAGCTGCTGGTGCTGGATTAGCTTCTACTGCTTTACGAGCTGCATCTCTTGCTGATGTATCGCCACCGCCACAAGCAACTACAAATAAACTTGCTACTAATAGGCTAAAAAAAGCAATTCTAAGTTTCATTTTCTTAATTTTTAAATTCTATGAAATTAAATAGGATTAACGAGGTACAAAAATAGTTGTTTTTCTTATATCTCGAAATAGTCATTTTGTCTGACATGTTGCAAAGGTAATACCAACAAGGCTTTATAGCTCTCAATGATTTTTAAATTTTGTTAATGAGGTGTTAATCAAACGATTTATTTTTTAAATAACAACATTGCCGAGCTATAATCTATAACAATTTCAGATGTCTCTATCTTATATAATCCATTCTCATTAATGTTTTCTCCATCTAGGGCTACTATCCACTGCCCCTTAGGTATTCTTATCTTTTTAGCTGCTTGGCTGCCGTTGAATACTACTAATATTTCTTCCCAACTATCATTACTTGATGCTCCTTTTAGTAGATAGACCACTACTCCACTTTCTTGTACGTCTAGGAAAGAAAGGTTCTCTTGTATCATTTGTGTCGTAGGCATCCTAAAGGCTGGATGATTCTTACGTAAGGATATTAATTTTTGATAAAATTGTACCACATTTAAATAAGTAGATTTTCTAGACCAATCAATCTGATTGATAATGTCTGGTGATTTATAGGAATTTTCTACGCCATTTTTAGTTCGCAACATTTCTACGCCTGCATGTAAAAAAGGAATACCTTGGGAAGTAAGTACAATCGTGTTTGCGAGAATATGCATTCTAATCCGATCCGTTTCTGAAATATCGGGTTGCGAATTAAGCAATCTGTCCCACAGAGTGTGGTTGTCATGGCAAGAAGCATAATTGATCGTTTGATCTGGATGCTTTGCCCAAGGCGCATCAGAATAATTCACTTTGGTATAATCTATCTGAGGATGTGTAGTAGCGGCGACAATCCCAAATTTAATACTTTCTTCCAAGCCGTTTTTACCACTTATAAATCCAGTATCCTGATGGGAAAACACGTGTCCTTTTATTGCATCCCTCATATCATCACTAAAGGCAGCGATCCCAGGCATTTGATACATATTCTTTTTTACAGCTCGTTGTGCTTCTAATAAAGGAGAGTCTCCTCCTGTCCAGCCTTCGCCATAAACAAAAATGGTTGGGTCTATTTCCTTGAGTATCTCCCTTATCTGATTCATAGTGTCAATATCATGAATCCCCATCAAATCAAAACGAAAGCCATCAATATGATATTCTTCCGCCCAATATCTAACAGAATCAATGATAAATTTTCGCATCATTGGACGTTCTGACGCCGTCTCATTCCCACAACCTGAAGCATCAGAAAAACCACCTTCGCTATTTTGTCGATAATAATAGCCTGGCACTAATTGATTAAAATTAGAGGCCTCTGTATGTCCTGTATGATTGTACACTACATCCATGATTACCCTCAATCCATTTTGATGTAGTGTTTGGACTAACTTTTTAAATTCTCGAATTCTAACAGCTCCATCTTTTGGATTGGTAGCATAGCTTCCCTCTGGTACGTTGTAATTCTGAGGATCATATCCCCAATTATATTGGTTTTCTTCAAGTTTACTTTCATCAATGGTAAAGAAATCGTAGGAAGGCAACAAGTGAATATGGGTAACTCCTAATGATTTGATATGATCTAGTCCTGTAGATAAATCTTCTGCATTTTTTGTATTCAATTCCGTTAAACCTAAAAATTTACCTTTATGTTGAATACCAGAATTTAAATATATTGAGTAGTCTCGTACATGTAGTTCATAAATAATTATGTCTATGAATTGCGCTAAAGGAGGCCGCACATCGTTTTCCCAATCACTTGGATTCGTTTGTTCAAAATCAACAATATGGGCCCTCAACCCATTTGTACCTACAGCTTTGGCATATGGATCAGGCACCTCGTTTTTCCATTCTCCCAATATTTCTGCTTGAAAAGTATAATACTTTCCAAGCAAGTCTTCACTAACAATTGCTTCCCAAACTCCTTCCTTTCCTATATTTAAATTGAGCGTATCTATTAACTTATCCCCCAAATCACCAGAATAGAGTTTTAATCGCAGTTGGCTAGCCGATGGAGCCCATACCTTAAAAGTGGAAGCTACTGCAGTATAGGTTAAGCCTAAATCATTTCCACTATAAGCAGGATAATTAATGTAAAAACCATCTATAAAAGAGTTATTGTCCATCGTTCAAATATTCGGATTCAATTAAAATAAATGTAAAACAAAGTTGGGGCGGCAAATTTATTTCGGATCATTTGCAGTAGTCCGATGAAACGTGCAGTTTGATCGGACCACTACAAGTGATCCGATCATTTTTTGAAAAATGTCCCTAAATCGTTTTACACTCAATTAAAATCAGATCAAGAAATTACAAAAAAAGATAAGTAACGACGAAATAATAACTATACACTCTTGGCTGCTTCTTTTCCCCTTATTTTCCTCTTGAAATCGGTCATAGTATCAACAATACTCCCGCTTTCAAGAGAAAACTAAGAAAAAAATAAGCTACCCAAGAACGTACA
>CAKZUM010000645.1 GCA_937921525.1 uncultured Saprospiraceae bacterium | reverse complement strand
TAGCTTTACAGGATTATCTAGTGGCAATTATACGATTCGAATAAGAAATACAGTAACAGGCTGTGATGCTATAGACACTAGATCATTAACCGATTCATCTTGTGAAGAGATTTGTGATAATGGAATTGATGATGATGGAGACGGTCAGGTAGATTGTGCAGACAGTAACTGCGGTGCGCCAAATATAGTATCTGTTACCCCAAGCAATCCAAGTAATTGTCCAATTTTGGATAATGGCAGTATTGTAATTAATGCAACGGGTAGCAATTTAGAATATAGTATTAATGATGGCACTAGCTACCAGTCAAGCAATAGCTTTACGGGGCTATCTAGTGGTGATTATGCCATTAGAGTAAGAAATAGTGTGACTAACTGTGAGGATATTGATAGTCAATTTTTGATAAGTTCATCCTGTGGAGAAATATGTGGTAATGGGATAGATGATGATGGTGATGGAGAAATAGACTGTGCCGATGGCGACTGTGGCGCACCGATGATTACTAATATTACAGCAACAAGTCCGAGTAATGTTCCAGATTTTGACAATGGAAGTATTGTCATAGATGCAACGGGTAGTAATCTGGAATATAGTATCAATGGAGGCATTGATTACCAGACAAATAATACTTTCACAAACCTATCTAGTGGCAACTATGACATTGAGGTAAGAAATAGGATAACTGATTGTGAAGATACAGATACTAGTACATTGATAGACCCGTCTACAGAAGAAATTTGCGATAATGGAATTGATGACGATGGAGACGGACAGATAGATTGTGCTGATGGAGACTGTGCAAATTTCTTTCCTTTAGATTTAAGGGATGACACCTTTAATGCTTGTCCTGGATTTGTCATTGAACAAGCCCTTAATTTTAATGATAAGATCACTTTTCATTCCGTTTATTCATTGGTGCAAGCACCAGATAGAGGTACAGCACTTGTCAATGAGAATGGTAGTTTTTCTTATACCTCTTCTGAACTGGATAATTGCTTAGACGATACCTTTATTTATAGCGTATGCGACACCCTATCAGGTTGTTGTGCCGAAGCGGTAGTAATAATAGACCTGTCAGATGATGAGGCACCAGAACTATACAATGTTCCCGCAGATGAAACGATTCATTGTGATGAAATTATTCCTATCCCTCCAGTAGTATCCGCCTTCGATAACTGCCCTGAAATTCATATTGAATTTGAAGAGCTAAGTACTCAAGGAGAAGATGGATGTTCTTTACATGATTATGAATTGACTCGAATATGGACCGTCACCGATCAATGTGGCAATGCGACTTTGGATAGCCAAAAGGTAGTTGTTTCAGATTTGACAGCTCCTAATATATTTAGAATTTATACGCTACCAAATGGTAAACGAATGGTGGCAGGGGTAATGGAAAATGTAACGCATAGATGGAAAACCATTTCTCTTCCAGTAGATTTTGCTACTCAACCACTTGTTTTTACTCAGGTCGTTTCTAGTAACGATAATGCAGCGGTAGCTCCTCAAATTAGAAATATATCAAACGCTCAATTTGAGTTAAGATTACACGAAGAAGAAGCGAATAAAGATACAGGTCATACCGAAGAACAAGTCGCTTGGATCGCAATAGAAGCTGGAGTAGAAAGTAGCCAGATGCTATTTGAAGTAAATAAAATAGATGTTGGCAATGATTGGGATCCGATCAGCTTCAGCCAGAATTTTAGTACCGCTCCTGTACTATTGACACAGACGCAGACGGTGTATGAAAGTGATCCAACTACGGTACGATTTAATAATTTGACTAGAGATATTGTTCAGCTTAGTTTACAAGAAGAAGCTTCTTTAGATGCAGAGTTAAATCATACGGATGAGGCCGTCGCCTACTGGGCATTGGAAGCAGTAGATACGATAAGAGATGCACAAAATGATCCTCTAGGAGAATCAGGTAAAGTAAATGTTGATCATAATTGGTTAACAGTAAATACTGTTCATCAATACACCAATCCTGTAGTGATTGCTAATGGAATAAGTACACAAGGTAGTGAAGCGGCTACAGTTAGAATTAGAAATATTCAGCCCAATAGCTTTGAAGTCCGAATACAAGAATGGGATTATCTGGATGGGATTCATGTAACAGAAGAAATTAATTATGTAGTAGTAGAAGGAAGTATTCCATTAGATGCTTTGATGATGTGTGAAACTGGAATCAATGATTTGGAAATAGGAAAAGATATTGTTGCAGTAGATAATTGTGACGTGAATGTGTCTCTAGAATATAGCGAAGAGACTATCATAGATGACAATGAGAAAAAGATCATTCGCTCTTGGTATGCAGCAGACGAATGTGGTAATCAAACTGGCTATAGTCAGATTGTTGCCTGTGGAGGAGTTGGTCTGAGAGTGAAGGCAATGCTACAAGGGGCGATGATAGAAAGCAATGAACTTGGTTTAATGCGAGATGATTTAAGAACCAAAGGATTGATTCCTTCAAAAGAGCCTTATTCTTCTATGAACAGCTTCAATCATATTGGGGGAGGTGAAGAAACAATCGATCCTACGATCTTAAATATTTCAGGACCAGATGCGATTGTAGACTGGGTATATATAGAACTTAAAAATGAAACGAATCAAGAGCAAGTATTGGCAACCAAATCTGCCTTAATTCAAAGAGATGGAGATGTAGTAATGGCTAATGGTTCGGACATTCTGTTTTTTGAAAATATTCCATCAGGTAGCTATTATGTCTGTATAAGACATAGAAATCATATCAAGGTAGAAACAAAACATCCTTATCTTTTGAGTGAACAAGTAATTCCTACTGTTGATTTTTCTTATAAATTTTTACCTACAATTGGGGTAGAATCTTTTAAAGAAGTAGATAACAAAGAAGCTATGTGGTCAGGAGATTTGAATCAGAGTGATGATGTGAGTTATCAAGGACCTAACAATGATATATTTTATATGTTTGTCCATATACTTACTGATTCGTTGAATGAAAATTACCTAGCCAACTATATTGCTCAAGGATATACCGTTAATGATTTCAATTTGGATGGCACCACCATTTATCAAGGACCAAATAATGATCGTGCCAACCTTTTGTTTAATACCGTTTTAGATCATCCTGACAATGATAATAAACTGACCAATTTTATTATTTCGACAAAAGAAAAGGTAGGGGAGGAGAATTTCAATGAATGTTCATTGAACCCAGAACATGACTTTTGTGATTTTGATAATGATGGAAAATTGAATGGTAAGGATATTGATGATGATAACGATGGCGTAATAGATGGCAATGATATAGATCCCTACGATAGGAAGAGTGATACGGATGGAGATGGTATAAAGGACCACCAAGAAAAATCAAGAGGAACAGATCCTCTAAATCCTTGTGATCCCTTTCAAGATCATAGCAGTTGTCAAGGTATAGATCAAGACGGCGATGGTAAGTTTGGTAATTATCCGATCAACCACAGTTTATATGATATAAATGATAAAGACGCTTGTGTACCTAATGTAACTAACGGTTCAGATTGTGGATGTCCTGATTTGGATGAAGATGGATTTATCGAAGTCTGTCATACCACAGCAGGAGGGGCAAAACAAACCTTAAAAATCACCATTGAACAATGGCAATTGAGACAAACAATTGGTGATGTTTGTGGTAGTTGTAATTAATATGGATATATAACAATTCTAGGGTGGTTTCAAGCTATTGATCCGATCACTTGCAGTGGTCGGATCAAGCTGCATGTTTCATCCGACCACTGGAAGTGGAATGTCGTCAACTTAAGAAAAACTAGGCAGCTTATAAGACATAATTCAACGCGGAGCTACTTCGTAGCTACACGGATTTTTTTTGGATCTTTGTAGGTCGTGTATCTAGGCGTTGACTTTTTTTATTACTATTTATTACTAATTATGTCCTACTCCAATACGGAGCTACTTCGTAGCTATATGGATTTTTGTAGGTCGTGAAGGATGTTGACAGTTGAAAGCCACCATACAGGTATGTCACGCTCTCGACCTAGGGAACAC
>CAKZUM010000644.1 GCA_937921525.1 uncultured Saprospiraceae bacterium | reverse complement strand
TGCTTCTTTTTTAAATAGGTTTTTCAACCCATTATAAAAAAGGAATCATTTGAAAATAGGGAAATTATTTTTCATCGGTATCAAGTTTGGAAAATATATAAACCTAGTAGGGCTTGAGTGCGCTACTAGGTTTACCTTTATTATGAAGTGATGAAATTGTACTATAATAACACAAAAAAAATATCATGGAAGCATTAGCACTAGATCAAGAGTATGTAGACCAATTGGATGCAATAGCAAAAGAAATACAAGCATCTGAAGAATTGGCTGCTTGGTTAGACGAAGAAGAAGAGGCAGATTATAAGCGTTTACAAGAAACATACGAGCCAAAGATCACAGCAGTATACAGTCATGTAGCAGAGAATGCCCCCTTACAATTAATTACCTTAGAGGAAAAATTATTAGAACCAGAGTTTGAGGGATTGTACTTACCAAAAATATTGGGATACTCTGTGTTGCGTGGAGAGATTAATGAAAGCTATAAATATATACTGCCACAGGATCACTTTAAGGATGTGTTGATGGCCATTTGTAACTCTTCTAATTTTGACATTATTCGTCAACGGATTGGCCAGAGTGTTCAAATGGGCTTCGCTCTAAGTAGTGATATTTGGATTACTAATCTAATGAATGAGGTCGTTAATAAGAAGGTCCGATACTTTCTTAAAGGGATGAAGATAGATAATCTAAGAGCATTAGGAGATCGGGAAAAAGCGTACATACGGTATCATCGACAATTTAAGAATACAGAGTTTGCGTCTACTGTATTTCCAGAAACATTATCTGAATTAAAAGTATTATTTACTTGGGTGTTAGACTTCTTGATTCATCGAGTAGGTGGAAAAACAAATAATGCTAGTTTGGTTCCGCATTTAAGAAAATTTATCAGTAATGAGGCTTTTCAAAAAACGGATGAAATTATTAAAGTATTAGTGCTATATGTCAATTTCTTTGATTTAGAAAAAGATGACTTAGCTCACTTAAATGGTATATTTAATAAGGTTAGACAAGAAATTCCAGATTTTACGGAGAAATATTTTCAATTCATATTAGACCTACAAGCAGGTGGCTTGGATATAGATCCTGCTGCTGATAACAGAGCTTCAACCGTTGTTGATAGAAGTATTAAAGATCAGCTGACAGAGTATTATGACTTGATGGAACACGTACATGGCAAAGGCTATACGCATGAAGGAGCTATAGAAGCAGTAAATAATTTTTATAATACGCATGAAGGGAAATCTTTGATAAATGCTTGTGCACGGAAAACGATCTATGGTTACTATAAACGATTGATTAGCAACTTAGCGGTGCCTAATTATCCAGAGTTATTTGAAATCGCTAAGAATTATCCTGTATACATCAAGATTTTTGGTAACCAAAAATTCAACCAAGATGTGGATGATTTAAACATGGTTTTTATCAAGAAGTTGCTAAAGGTTTACGTTGATAAGAGAGGTAAAGATTACCAAGATATTAAGAAATTTGTTTCTACTACTTTTGTGGAATTAGGGTTTTTAAAAGAAAAAGAAGTGGTTGAATTATTCAAATCTAGAAGAAAGAAAAAAGTGCCAGCTAAGAAGTAAGCTTGTGTGATTAAAATAGCAAAACGATGTTTCTATCATGCTACTGGAATAAAATGTCTAATGGTGCAATGCTTTTATGACGAAGCTATAACACTTTTAGGAAAACCACATAGTTAACTATGTGGTTTTTTATTTTAGGGAATGTTCTATAATTCTATTCAAATTTTATAAATGCTTAATAAAACTTTTCTTCAAGTAGGCGCTTTGATGGCACTTTTAGGCGTGGTTTTGGGTGCTTTTGGAGCGCACAGTCTTAAAGCATTATTACCAGTAGACCGATTAGCTACTTTTGAAATTGGTGTACGGTACCAGATGTATCATGCGATAGCTATCGTACTGGTAGCTTTATTAACGCCCTATTTACCAAAACGATCTATTAAGGGGGCAGGCTGGCTATTCCTTGCAGGAATCATTCTGTTTTCTGGATCGCTATATCTATTAGCTTGTCGAGATGTAATCGGCTTGACTACTTGGCGTTGGCTAGGACCATTAACTCCAATCGGTGGAGTCTGTTTTATCGCTGGATGGGCTTGGCTTTTTATTGCTGCTAATAAGCTGGATGTTAAAATTTCAAAATAAAAGATAACATGGAAAAAGGGAATACTCCATCTTTATTGGAATGGTAAAGGACTAACGTACACCAACATGGTCGATATTATAATGCCAAAGATCTCTGTATTAAGATTACGGGAGAGCCTCTGAATTTTAAATACTTTTTCTCTACCGTACACTTTTAGTGTTCTTTGGCAAATACTATAAAAAACTATAGGATCGTCGAGGTTTGTAACCTCGATGCTATACGATAATCCTACTGCATCGAGGTTACAAACCTCGACGATCTGTTCCAAAAACAGTATTCCTTATAAAAATTAAAAAGTGTACGGTAGAAAAAATAGTAACTAGTTTAAAAACTTTGTTTCTATGTGGTAAAAAAACTATTGTGATTTTCTATACTAGTAAGACCTCTCTGACCGTTTTAGGTGCATTATTCACAATCCCTTAAAATTGCAGTATGTCTTACATTCGATTTGTTATAATTTGTATCAATCTATTGTGTTTCAGTTATGCACAAGCACAAATATCTTTTGGTTTAAAAGGAGGCGTAAATCTGGCCCAACAAAACATTAAAGATGTTGGATTAGATTTGGATTCTGATGAAATTACAGGGTACAACCTAGGTGCATTTTTAGAAGTGCCAGTAGGGAATGGAAATATCTACTTTCAACCAGAATTTTTGTTAATACAAAAAGGAGGAGATTTAAGTTTGGATGTATCAGATGTTAAAACAACGATCAATTATATTGATGTCCCAATTTTATTAAAATTGAAAATATTAAATTCTAACTTGTTCAATGTTAATGTATTAGGTGGACCATCTTTTGGGTATGCGACTAATGGAGAGCAAGTAGAAAATGGTACTACTATAAAATTAAACTTTGGCGAGGACAATATTCAACGGTTCGATGTTGGTATACATGCAGGAGGAGGATTGGGAATAGAGTTAGGCAGTTTAACCGTTATAGGCGATGCTCGATACTTGTTTGGATTAAGTGATTTAGATGGATCGGATAGAGCTATTAAGAATAAAGGAATTGTTATTAGTGCAGGCTTGCAATTTCGACTTTTGGGGAGGTAGGGAGAATGGCTGTCGAATGGCTGCCGCCATTTTTGATACGTAAGTTTTCAATGATGAATGAAAAATGATGAATAACCAACAGGACGTAAATACTGAATTTTTAACGTTTAGTGGATTCATCATTTCTCATTCATCATTCTCTAAGTTTACTTTTTATAAAATAAAAAAGATTTACTATTTCCGCTGATAATAAAATCCAGTGTTAATACATATAGACCTTCAGGCAAATCTCCTACGGCAACTCTTGTAGAAAATTCCGTTTCCCCTTTAAATTTTTTTTCCTTTAAGTAAACTCTACCCATAGAGTCAGCGATAGTCAAATTGACATCTCCTGTATTACCTCTTTCTCTTAAAAAAACTTTTACCTCCTCTTGTACAGGGTTTGGAAATAATATATTATCACCCAAGGTAGAGTTATCAATTTTCAAATTACTAGCCAAGAAATTATTTCGTTTATCTCGCTCTTGTACCAGAGACTTTGGATCAAGGGCAGTAGTTAGCGTATAGTCTCCTGATCCGTATTCTATAGGGAGCGGCACTTGGAAGGTAATTTCGAAAGTATCTTCTCCAGGTTGTATTGTAATTGTCTCTGTATGGATAGTGAAATTTAAAGGGCTATCTGTAGCTTGGAGCATAAAAGAAATATCAACCTCTGTAGGAGTGGTAACTCCTTCCGTATTAAATTCATAGGTCAATGCCATCGTTTGTCCAGAAGCTACCGTACTGATCGTATTTTCTTTCTGAATCCCAAAATCTGGGAAAAAATCACAATCCGTGATTAAGTCTGCTAAGTCCGTTGTTTCTAGATAAAAATTCATTCGATCATTTTGGCCTGGGCTAAAACGACCCCAACAGCTTGATGGAGCATAAGACATAATATTAGAAGGATCGGGCGTATACCGATCGCCATTACCATCTACAAAATTTCCTCCATAAGTACAGCCATTTAAGCCAACAACACTCAAATTAGGATCGGCAGGGGTATCACAAATTAAATCTCCTGCCTGCCCACAATTAGAACGATCAACAAGCTCTACACCTGCAGCTGTTTCATGGGTGTGAAACAAACCAAAAAAATGGCCTATCTCATGAGCTAATATGGTTCCATTCGTACTACAATCTTTTTGCATGATTATAAATCTGGAATCGGATTTGCCATCCCACGGAAAAGTAGAAATACCACAAGCAGAAGAGGTAAGTCGATTTCCTATCTCATCTAAGTAGTAAATATTAATCGTATTGGGTTCGTGATTTGATCTAACATTCAATCGTCTATCGGCATCACTATAAGTGTATAGGCTTCTATCTACAATAATACGAGGTGCGCCACATAAAAAAAACTCTAAACCCGCACCAGTAAAGAAACGATTGACAGCATCTACTTCATCATATAGTTGGGCAATATCAATATTAGCACCATCCGTTGTTCCTTGCACTACATGGATAGTAATACCTATTTTTCGTTTGTTATTACTTCTAGAAGATGCTTTATTAGTTCGCTGAAATTCATCGAATGCAGCCGCATCAAACTCCAGATTAGGGTGATAGGGCGTTGCGCAGCTCTGTGCATCAAGTGTATTTGGCAAAATGAAGCCAACTAATAAAAGAAAAATGGTTAGAAAATTGCGTATCATATTGTATAAAAGATAGTTTGAATAGATTGTACACTTATAAAGTAACGTTTTTTCTTTCTAATAAAATATTTCTAGGAAGAATACTTTGTACAAAGTAGGCGTCAAATAACTATTTTTGTACCTATTTGCGACAGTTTAAAGTTTATAATAGGGGCTAAAATATCAATTATTAACATAATTTGTATTTTTAAACAACTTCTTAACCAATTTCTACGCTAGAAAGTAATTCGATCTACTTATTTCTAGAATATTCCTCTTTTTGTCTAAATAAGGGAATATACAAGACCTATCTTTTGCTATCTTTGTTAGAATAATTACAAGGAAAGTTAGTACTTATTTTCTAAGTACTTTTTTAATAAAGAAATGGGATAATATTTATCCAATCTAAAGGACCATTTACTAATTATGAAAAAAAATCTGGCAAATATATTTGGAGAACATCATGGTCTTGACGCAAAGAGCATTGAATTTCTGACAAGAGCTTTAGAGAAGAACAATCTACCAGGATTTGATTACATTGAGTTTAAGCAGTCACTAGCGGCCCTATCAAAAATGGATTTGGACATAGGAACCGCAATCAAGTCTGCCTTTGCAACCGCTTCTACTGTGGGATTGACTAAAGAAAAATTATTAGAATCAGCCTTGCACTATGCAAATATAATTGCACAAGAAAAATTGCAGTTTGAAAAAGCAGTAGATAAGCAAATTCAGCAAAAAGTGGGGTCTAAACTAAAAGAAGTTGCTAAACTGAAAAAACAAGTTACGGCTCAAAAAGAAAAGATAGAGCAGTTAGAAGCACAAATAAAAGCCTCTCAGGCAACGATTGACTCTGCTGATGAGCAGGTAAATAAAGCGACAGAAAGTATTAAATTAACACAAAGCAATTTTGAAAATACACATCGTAGTGTATTGAATCAAATTGAGGCAGATATAGCTAATTTTGAGAAGTTCTTAGTCTAACATAAGAACTGCATTGAAATAAGTATTACATTGAGTCGATAATTAGTAAAATTAGCCCTTTACAGAATTTAATAAAGAGCTACAAACATAACATAATGGCAACAGATCCATTCAAGCCTAAAAGAGCAAAAACGTTTTGGCAAAAGCCAGAAGGAGTAACAGGCGCACTTTTTCTTTTCGGACTAATCGCTGGCGGCGGTTATTTAATCTTGTCTAATATAGGTTTCCTAGCAGGACTACTAGGGAGCGTAATCTCCATGAGTATTACACTAGCCGTATTAGCAGCTATTATTTACATGGTGCTTGATCCCAAAATTAGAGGAATGGTCGGCTATATGTATAAGAGTGTCATGCGTGCTATTACAGGCTTATTTGTTACCATAGACCCCATTGGAATTCTTAAAAATTATGTAGATGATTTATCTGATAATTTAAAAAAGATGAGTAAGCAAATAGGCGGTCTTAGAGGGCAAATGCGTAGCCTTAAAACTACCATGGAGAATAATGCCAAAGAGATAGAAAACAATCTTCAGTTGGCTAGTGTCGCTCAAAAGCAGGGTAAACAACAGCAGGTGATTCTATCTACTAGAAAAGCAGCTAGATTGAAAGAGTCTAACGGAAAATATCAGAAATTGCATAGTAAGATGGAGGTGATGCACCGCATCTTATCTAAAATGTATCAAAATTCAGAGATTCTGCTGGAAGATACGAAAGACCAAGTGCAATTAAAGGAACAAGAATATAAGGCGATGACCGCTTCCCACTCGGCGATGAAATCAGCTATGAGTGTTATTTCTGGAGACCCAGATAAGCGGGCAATGTTCGATCAAGCATTAGAACATATAGCAGATGATGTAGCCAATAAGGTAGGGGAAATGGAGCAATTCATGGATATGTCTTCTAATGTGATGAGTTCTATTGATCTACAAAATGGTGTCTTTGAGGAACAAGGGATGAAGATGTTACAAGAAATGGAGAAACAAAGTTCTATGCTATTGGAAGAAGGAACTTTAGATCTGAATGCGCCTGTGGCAACCCCAGAGAAGCGAACAACTAGTGGTGGAAGTGATAATAAGTATGATAACCTTTTCGGTTAGAACAGGAGGATTTTAAACAACTTCAATAAAAAAGGGTAGCAAAATATATTTTGCTACCCTTTTTTTATTTCTTTTAAATCGGCTTATGCATACAAGTCTAAATCTTATCCTAAATAAGATTTTAAAGCATTTCTATTGTAAGACTTACGTAAGCGACGAATCGCTCTTTCTTTGATTTGTCTAACACGCTCTCTGGTTAAGCCATATAGCTCGCCTATCTCTTCAAGTGTTAATGATTTATGATTGTTCAAACCATAATAAGAAGATAAAACTTCTACCTCTCTAGGAGAAAGAATAGATAAGCCTTGCTGTACTTCTTCTTTTAAGGATTGATCCATCAATCGACCATCTGGGGTCATATCATCTCGGTCGGAGATAACATCCAACATAGTAGAATCACCATCTTCTCCACTTAGCGGGGCATCGACAGACAAATGTCTACCATTACCTTTAAGCATATTAGAGATTTCTTTTGCTGTCATCCCTAAAATAGCCCCTAATTCTTCGTGTGTTGGATTTCTTTCAAATTGTTGGACAAAAGACAAGAATGCTTCATTCACTTTATTGTAAGACCCTACCTTATTAAGTGGTAACCTAACAATTCTAGAGTATTCTACAATAGCTTGTAAGATGGACTGTCTAATCCACCAAACTGCATAAGAAATAAACTTGAAACCTTTGGTTTCATCAAAACGCTTTGCAGCCTTCATCAGACCAACGTTCCCTTCATTGATTAAATCACTTAAAGAAAGACCTTGATTCTGATATTGTTTAGCTACAGAAACGACAAAACGAAGATTAGCTTTTGTGAGTCGTTCCAGCGCAGCTTCGTCTCCTTCACGGATACGACGAGCCATCTCAGCCTCCTCGTCCGCTGTTAGCATAGATATTTTCCCAATATCGTTAAGGTACTTATCCAGTGCCAGGCTTTCCCTTGTTGTGATTTTGTTTGTAATCTTAAGTTGACGCATGGGACCTTTGGTTTAAATTGTTTGATTTCGTAGTATTTGTAGGTTACGCTTTCAATACTTAAAAGTTGCTGTATATTTTTTTAGGAAATGATAAAAACTTGACTTTTTGTTAGAAAAAACGTAACTGCCACAATCACTATAAGAATCACAAAAAATCCTGCCAAAAAGTTCCTTACTACCATGTTTATAGTAGTGTAGGCTTTTAACTAAAATTAAGAGTTTTTATTATTTGATAAGGTATTTGCACCTTTTTATTTTTGCAACTATGTTAACTAGACTGCTTTTCAGTAGATTGAATATTTTTTTTATCTAGAAGTGTTAAGTGAAATAATTAGTATTATGTTCAAACTGTTTTTGTTATTTAACACTTTGCAATTTACTAGGCGTGCTGTTATTTTTTACTGACTAACATCATATTATTGGTAGGTGGTATGCCATTTTTGAACATACATAGGAAATTTTCATAGGGAAATTGAAAAATAGTGGATTGCATTTGAGAATAGGAGTAATCCTATCTACCTTCTGGACATTTTAAATCTCCAAAGTAATAAACAATGCCTACCGTTAAAAAGGCATAGGAATCATTATTTTGTTGGTTGCCGCGTTGTCTACCTGGCTCTCCAATTTTTTCTGGGTTCGGCAAAGACCTATCTGATAGAGCAATAGACAAACTCCCTCTTAGATTTTCTAGATCATTTTCTTCTGGATAAACAGTGCTCACATCATCTAAATAATCTGTAAACATTCTTCTAGCACTCAATTCTACATTAATGCTCCATTCATAATTAATATCTACTTTCAAACCTGCACCAAAAGCTAAACTACCTGTTGTTGTGTAATATTCTTCTCCTTGAAACTGCCCCTCGGTCCCTAATGGTCTCAGATCTGCTAATTCAGTAGCACCAGAGCACTGCTCAACAGGAATACTAGGATCGCTAACGCAATAAGTAGTTTGTGGATTAAAGTTTGATACTGCGAAACCCGCAAATAGGTAAGGGGTAAAAAACTCATCATTACTGCCGTGTGTATAAGGTAGAAAATTAAACTCAATTTGGGCAGAAGCGTCTAATATTTTAGATTGGAAATTCAAATTTCTTCTTCTTTCAAACGTATTATTAGAATTAATATCGTTTGCTGCTACTTTACTCACACCGCCCGCTATTTTAAAAGCAATACGCTCATTAAAATTATATCGCCCCACAATTCCAAAGGCAGCATTGGGATCCGTAATCTGAAAATCAGTATTGAGGTCTCCAAAATAATGAGCCACTCCTGTAAAAGCTCCTAATTCTGCCCCTTGTTGAGCCTGAACCAATAGAAAATTTGAAAGAAATATACTAACCACTAATAACCGCAATATCATTTTGAGCTTTTTTTGACAAAATCTTAGAATATAAGGTCATAACCTTAAGTTTTATTACGGAATAAAACGAGCGGAGTATAAAGATATTACTAGTTTTTAAATTTTAAATGTAAATATTGACAAGTTTATCCAAATACTAAAAGTAGTTGACACTTCTTAACTTCAAACTCAACTTCAAATTCAAATTCAACTTCAACTTCAAATTAGGACGTTGACCTTAAAACAGGCTGTCAACATCTCGTTTTGAGGTTGAAGTTGAGATTGAAGTTGAAATTTTGACAAGTTTATCTAAACCACAAAAGTAGTTGACAATTTCACCACATAGATACATAGGTCACATAGTGTGACGTATGCTATGTGACCTATGTACCTATGTGGTAAAATACAACCCTAGCTTTGTTTATCAAGCTGCCTCATTCTTAAATTTGTGGTAAAACTAATATCAACTGTCTGGATAAACTTGTCCAATTTCTTGTTATAGTTTCAAATTTGCCTAGCCTTAGAAGGACATTTCAATTTTTCTCCTTTCATCAATAAGAAAAAATGATAGATAGAAATAAATAAATTGTTGGTTTTTACATCAAATTAGAATATTTTTGTTTTAAAATAAAACGTTTTGTTTTTCTATCGAAAAATATCGTTCTAAGAAAGAATTATTTTTAAATAGTTTCCCACGCTACTAAGTGTGAATAACATTTCAATTACATGGTTTAACTAATATATTAGGCACTAAGGAGTACGCATATAAAAAAACATAAATAAAATGAAGACAAATGGGGAATTCCTAAGCCATTTCGAGAAGGAAATTGAGATTTTTTTGACAATTTATATTTTTTTAATTACATAAAGTATTGGCTTGAATTGTTAGTAAGTATGGCTAATACAGAAGTTATTAACATTAAACTCATAAGTTATCAACATATATTAACAATATACTTTATTTGATGGATTAGGGTATTCCTTAAATAAAATGTAGATTTGTTAGGAATATTTAATGACCCGTTTTTACAAATATTATGGCAGGACCAGATAAAAATGTCAA
Organism: uncultured Saprospiraceae bacterium; assembly: GCA_937921525.1. GTDB lineage: Bacteria > Bacteroidota > Bacteroidia > Chitinophagales > Saprospiraceae > JAFMDF01. The sequence continues at coordinate 3,214 of CAKZUM010000644.1, read as the reverse complement.
GCAAATTTCTCGGCTTAGACCCAACAAGACCGAAGGCGATCTTTCGACCTATGTTTTTGGGAAGGTGCAGCCTCAAGCTATGCCTCTAGAGGAAGCGGTATTAGGTGCACTGATGCTAGATAAGGATTCTATTGCTATAGTGATTGATATATTGAGAGCGGAGAGCTTTTATTCTGATGCGCATCAGCTTATATATAAGGCTATACTACGATTGTTTGAGCGTTCCCAACCAGTAGATTTATTAACGGTTACAGAAGAATTAAAAAAGGCTGGGGATTTGGAGAAAGCGGGTGGTGGCTTTAATCTAGTCAACTTGACCAACCGTGTTGCCTCTGCGGCGAATATAGAATATCATGCTAGAATTATTTCTCAAAAACATATTCAGCGGGAATTGATTAGAGTCTCTACGGGGGTTATTAGAGATGCTTACGAAGATACGACTGATGTATTTCAATTACTGGATGATGCGGAGCAAGGTCTTTTCAATATAACACAGCAGAACTTAAGCAGGAGTTATGAAAGTATGGGAACCTTAGCGAGTAAGGCCTTAAAACAACTAGAAGAACTCTCACAAAGAGAAGAAGGACTTTCTGGTGTTCCTACTGGATTTACAGATTTAGATAGAATCACTTCTGGGTGGCAGTCATCGGATTTGATTATTATGGCAGCTAGGCCGGGAATGGGTAAAACCTCGCTAACCTTGGCTTTAGCCAAAAATGCCGCAATGGATTTTGGCAAAGGAGTAGCCTTCTTTTCTTTGGAGATGTCCAATGTACAGCTAGTACAGCGTTTGATTTCCTTAGAAGCAGAAATTTCTGGTTCTAAATTAAGAGGGGGTAATCTAGAAGATTATGAATGGAAGCAATTACATTCTGTTATAGAAAAGATGAGTGAAGTGCCTATTTTCATAGATGATACGCCCGGTATTAATATTTTTGAACTACGTGCGAAGTGCAGACGATTGAAAATGCAGAATGATATCCAAATGGTCATCATTGATTATTTGCAACTGATGACTGGAGGAGGAGAGAATAAAGGGGGGAATAGAGAACAGGAAATTTCTGCTATTTCAAGAGGACTAAAAGGACTAGCCAAAGAATTGAATATACCTGTAATTGCTTTATCTCAGTTAAGTCGGGCAGTAGAGACGAGGGGCGGAACAAAACGGCCACAGTTATCCGATTTACGGGAATCAGGAGCAATTGAGCAGGATGCGGATATTGTAACGTTTATCTACCGACCAGAATATTACCAAATATTGGAAGATGAAGAAGGTCAATCTTTAAAAGGTGTAGCAGAGGTGATTATCGCTAAACATAGAAATGGTGCTTTAGGAACAGTTAAACTGAAATTTACGGATCAATACGCCAAGTTCTCTGATTTAGATGATTTTGGTTTTAATGATTTGCCAACAGATAGTGCGAATACGAGCAAAGATACTTTTGGTGATAATATCATTAATTTACCTTCTCGTATGAATGATGAAGATATTCCATTCTAAGGGTCACTAAGTAACAATAGATAAAAGAAGGCTTGACTGCAAAACAGTCAAGCCTTCTTTTATCATATTCTTTCAAATTAGTTATTACTTCTACTTGCTTCTTCCAATAAGTGAATATAAACTTCCTTCCAATCTTCCCAACCTCCTATGGTAGAAAAAGAACTATTGTGCCACAAACTACAGAACGTGCCATTGACACTGCGTATGGTTTTGATCATTTCTGATATAGTATTTTTAGCTTGTTCGGGTGTTAAATGTAAATAGTCTTTAAGGGTAACGTCCATTATTTGAAAAGGATGAATCAATAACTTAGTGGTTGTTTCTGATTGTAAATCATACCAATAGAAAGGTAAACTAGTTCCTGCTCTAAAACCAATTTGTCCTGCGTAACCCATAGAATAATCTTCTGTTATGTTATACTTTAATAGATTTCGATAAGTAGTAGGTAGATGTAATTTCAAAAAATGCTGTCTACTTTTGGAAATTGTTTGCTTGGTAATATTTTTTAATCTTTCAATTTCTTTTTTCAATCTTTTCCCACTAGTATTTGAGCGATAAGAAGGATGGATGCCAATAGAATGAGTATTAGCAATGTGCTGTACCAGGTACCGAAAATCTTTTTGATGTATATTTATATTCTTGTCATATTTGCTGTAATCTCCTAGTAAGAAGAAATAAATAGGAGCCATATTATGCTGTTGGTCTAGTTGACTGAACAAATCGAATGTATAATAGGGATCGCTTTTATTGTGGACCAACACTTGCCATTTTTCTTGAAGTTTTTCACTATTACCTTGAAAGGTGTCCTTTAATAATCCTCCAAGCGTTCTGACTATTCCTTTGTACTTATAAGCCCAAGCCATGTCAATATCATAGGTAGGCTTGAAAAGAAAAGCGCGTTCTGGAAAGACAGCATGAGGGTATTTTTCTATTATCAATTGTTTTAATACCAATACAAGCTGATCAACAATAGGTATATGAAGGCAATCATTTTGATATGCCCAACTTTCCTTATAGGTAAAACGCTCATGCTGATCTGCCTGAAAAGATAGATATTCCTCATATCTACTTAAATGAAAAAAGATGGTAGCAAAGAGATCAAAGGGTAAGGCACTATGAGGAATCTCCGTTTTAAAAAGGGCAGGAATTTTGTTGTATTTTAGGATAGTACGTCTAGTATTTTCAATAGAAGTTGCTTTTAGCAGTGTACTAGCAGGTAGGAATAATTCCGCAATAAGAATGTTTTCTTCGCTGTAATTCAATTTAATTCCCTCATATCGTTGATATACTTCCGAATGAGCGGTAATGCTATGTTTTAACCCAAGCCAGATGTCAAAAACTTGATAACATACAAAAGCTAACCGAGGAGAATTAAATTTTGAGTATATTAGTATATCCATTATTGCTTCATCTAATATTTAATTATCTTTTCTGAAAATGCTTGGTAAGCTTAGGTGTATCTACACTACATTGTTTAGAACAGAGAGCAGAGAAGAGAGAGTAGAGACGCATTTCGATTAGAAAGCAATGAAATTTCGTCGTTTTTTAATCGAAATCTTTCTCTATTCTCTGCTCTCGGTTCTCTGCTCTTCGAAATGTCCAGTAGTGTGGGTGTACCTAAATTTATACTTCTAATCAGTTGATAACCAGTATATAAAAAATTTAGTGTTATATTTGTTGTGAAAGCAATTGTTAGTGCTGAACTATAATATT
>CAKZUM010000643.1 GCA_937921525.1 uncultured Saprospiraceae bacterium | reverse complement strand
AGAGAGAGTAGAGACGTATTTCGTTTAAAAAACAACGAAATTTCGTCATTTTTTAAACGAAACCTGTCTCTATTCTCTGCTCTCGGTTCTCTGCTCTTCAAAATGTCCAGTAGTGTAATAAAAAACACACATATTTATTTATCTAATTGAATTTCAATCATTTCACTCTCTTCTGTATCAGACGATAAGGTAATTACTTTTTTCTCTCCATTATAGATGTAGGTAATCTTCGTGGTATTTGGTGGATTTGTCCCTACATTGTCTGCATGTACTAGCAAATAATTAACTTGATTCGATCTTAGTTGCAATTGTATTTTTAGTGGTTTTCTTTTTAAAGTATATTCATTTAATATCCAGTGTTCATTAAAATTAACAGATATTTTATCTCCATCACTTAACTGATAATCGGATATTTCCAAAAGCATCATTGGATCATTCAATTTCATTGGAGCTTGTCGGACAACGACTTGCCTTCCTCTCACCGTACTTGGCAACTGTCCGCCAGGAAGGGTTTCAGCTGTGACTACTTTTACCTGTTTTTTGGGATAAATTACTTTGAAAAAATGAGGTTCCTCCGTTTGTAGAATAGCAGATTCATTAGCTGATTTAATATAATCATTCATATCTGTCACTAAACCAGAACCGTATCGGTTTACTTTAGAAACTAACTCGACATTATAATAATAATAGGCTTTTCCATATTGAATATAGTCTTCAGAGAAACTACCAGATGCAGCGCATTTATTAGTACTAGCCAAAAATGCGTCAGCCTTGGTAAAGAACTGCTTTGCTGCGGGGGTATTATTTAAAGTGCTTTTTGCAAGAGTTAAATTAGATTCTAAATGCTTCGCTAAATTGGGAAGATTGGCTTCTTTATCGTTTCGCAAAGATTGTAAGATAGCTTTTATATTTTCATGTACGGCTCCAATTACCTGTACGCCACCAGCAGTATCACTAATTTTTAATTGCTTATGTCCTTCTTTCAATTTTAGTTTTAACTCTTCTTTTACGGTATTGAAGTTATCATATAAAACAACGCACTCTTCTAACTTTTTATAAATTTTATCTAAATTTTTCCGCTGCTTTAAATCTTCGCCTTCTGTTAAATGCCCTAGCTCGAATCGAATAGCATTCACTCTTGTGATGATAGATTTTAATTGCTCTAACTCTTTATTTAATGCAGTAGCTAAGTCTACTGGAAGGTGTTTACTTTCTGTCAGCGTAATATCGTACCAAGCATAAGGAGAGACATCGTAGAACCATTTTTCTTCATCTAAAAAAATATTTCTAGGCAAATCTGCATTGCTATAGAAATTAAATTGTGTACTCTCTAGATCTACATATTTGTTAATCTTTTGATTGAAATTTTCTAAGAGTCGATGCACAATAAGTAGCCCATGAACACTTTCATTCGTGAAGTAGACATAATTATTTAAGGAGGCTGCTTGTTGCTTTTGCGAAGCTTGAGCATCTGCTTCAACAGCAAACACTAATAGAAAGAAGAATATAAAATATCGCATTGATTGATTGTATTTTCAGAAGTCAGAAGTCAGATCGTCCTTACAGAACTGTCAGGAGTCAGACGTAAGATGTTGACAACGTGATGCTTGTAAGAGCTGCTAGTAGTCTGACTACACTACTGGACATTGTTTAGAACAGAGAGCAGAGAAGAGAGAGTAGAGACGTATTTCGATTAGAAAACAACGAAATTTCGTCATTTTTTAAACGAAATTTGTCTCTACTCTCTGCTCTCTATTCTCTGCTCTTTAAAATGTCCAGTAGTGTGTAGTCTGACTTGACTTCTGACATCTAAATATCTAGTAGTTTATAGTAAAGAGATACTACAGAACATTCACAAAATAGAATGTCCCAATTAGTACAACGGCAAGTTATAAAAATAAGTTATGAAGGTTCTGTTAAAATCTACTTAGAAATCTTATATATATGATAATTTTTGTCTGAAGCTTAATCCTCTTAGATTTATTGAAAATTTAATTGTTGGTAAAAAGTGGAAACTTTCGGCAAGATTAGGTGGAGGAGTTTGTAGGATGGTTGTCATAGTATGCTAGTAGAGGAGAGAAAGTTGAAGTATCAAATTCAAGTCTGTGTTACGAGGAACGCAGGCTTGAACTTGATACTTCAACTAAAAAAACTTAATTGCCCATTTCTGAAAGAAACTTAATTCTCATTAATTGAATTTCTTCCATGGTAACGTCATCCTCTTGTAGCTCTTTAAAAGCATCTTCTATAGAATCAGAATCTGCTTCCATGAAATAGTCGTATATATCGTCTCTAGAGTATTCATCTACGTTGTCTTCGATGTAATAATCTAAATTTAATTTAGTTCCAGAACTTACGATGGCATCCAACTCTTGCATTAATTCTTCCATAGAAATATGGCTAGATTCGGCAATATCATTGAGTGGAATTTTTCGATCAATACCTTGTATAATCGTCACCTTAACTTTAGACTTATTCGCTACTTGCTTGACGACAAATTCTGTTGGTCGATCAATATCATTTTCTTCAACGTATTCTTTGATTAACTCTACGAAAGGTTTTGCATATCGTGCTGCTTTTCCTTTACTAACACCACTAATATTATTCATATCCGCTAAAGAGATCGGATATTGAGTGGCCATGTCTTCTATCGAAGGATCTTGGAAAATAATAAAAGGAGGTACATTTAATCGCTTAGCTTCTGACCGTCGTAAATCTTTTAATAACTTGACTAATAACTCATCTAAGACACCAGATTTACTAGAAGAACTTTCATAGTCCACCGTAACGGTCGCATAGTTATGATTGATAGGAACTTGAATAGGGAAGGGAGATTTAATGAATGCAGCGCCTTTACTAGTAGATTTTAGAATGCCGTAATTTTCAATCTCTTTATCTAATAATCCATTTAATATAGCTTGTCGATAGATTGTATTCCAAAAGGTCTCATCTTTTTCTTTTCCAATTCCGAATAGCGGCTTTTCATTAAATTTAAAATCTTTCATTTCTTTAGTTTCTTTACCTGTGGCAAAGTTGACTAAAGTTTTGATTTTATAATTTTCACTTAGAGCAAGCACAATTTCTAGTGCCTCTTTCATTTCTTTTTGAACTTCTAGTTTTTCCTTTGGATGTCTACAATTATCACACATCTTTCCACAACGCTCGTCGTTATATTGTTCTCCAAAATAGTGCAATAAAAATCGACGACGGCAAGAAGTAGTTTCCGCATAAGCCATAATTTCTTGCATCAACTGTGCACTCAATTCTCGCTCTGCAACAGGTTTATCTCTAAGGAATTTTTCTAAGCGGAGAATATCGGTGTAGGCATAATAGGTAATACAATCTCCTTGAAGCCCATCTCTACCAGCACGACCAGTTTCTTGGTAATAATTCTCTATACTTTTTGGAATGTCATAATGGATAACAAATCGAACATCTGGTTTGTCTATCCCCATCCCAAATGCAATTGTTGCTACAATGACATCAATCTCTTCCATCAAGAAATCATCTTGCGTCTTTGATCTGGTCTTTGCGTCTAACCCAGCATGGTATGGAGCTGCTTTAATATCATTTACTTTGAGAACAGTCGCAATTTCTTCTGTAGATTTTCGAGACTGTACATAAATGATTCCAGACTTTCCAGGTTGCGTTTTGATGTATTGAATAATACTCTTGAAAGTCGCTTCTTTCTTGGTGCTTTTAGGCCGTACTTCATAGTAAAGATTATCTCTATTGAAGGAAGAAACAAACTGCTGTTCGTTCTTCATATTGAGATTCTTTACAATGTCTGACTGTACCTTAGGCGTAGCGGTTGCTGTAAGCGCAATGACAGGAGTTTCTTTACTAATCTCATCAATCATGATGCGGATACGCCGATATTCTGGACGGAAATCATGCCCCCATTCAGAAATACAATGTGCTTCGTCCACAGCAACAAAAGAAATATTTACTGCTCTAAAAAATTCTATATTCTCAGGCTTCGTCAAGGTTTCAGGTGCTACAAAAAGTAGTTTTGTTTTACCTGCTGTAATATCACTTTTAACCTGTTTGATTTGTGTACGGGAGAGAGAAGAATTAAGTACATGAGCAATATCATCACTTTGACTATGACCTCTGATGGAGTCTACTTGATTTTTCATCAAGGCTATCAGCGGAGAGATGACTATCGCCGTGCCTTCCATCAGCATAGCTGGCAGTTGGTAACAAAGAGATTTGCCACCACCTGTGGGCATAATAACAAAAGTATCTCTTCCATCCATGATACTTTCTATGATCGCTTCTTGATTGCCTTTAAAGCCATCGAAGCCAAATACTTGTTGTAAGGATTCTTGCAGATTGATTTTCGTTTCTACCATTTCTTCATTTTCAATATTTGAGAATTAATCTTTAGGAGCATCCTTCGTTGTTCCTGTTGTGATGGCATGAATTGAAATAATTCCACCTTGTCACATAATGTTATAATTCTCTTTTTTCTTCTCGTGGAAAACATATCTTTTAACGAATAGAAATTACTTCTGATAAAGATCATATAGAAGCTTGGGGAATAAGAAGCCTCGATATATCTTGTACAGGATAACACTATTCTTAAAAGGGATTAATTAAAATGCTGAATAATCAGCAGAGATTGTTTTCAATATATTTTGGGTAGCGAACTTAGTACGCAGTATAATAAGCTCAAATACTTATCTTTAAGATTATGAAACAATACCTCTAATTCCATTAGTGTTGAATAGAAGTAGAATACCATGTACCTTTAATTGAAATTGAGTATCTAAAGATAAACATTTCTATAGATAAATAATGAAGTTCTTAAAAAAAATATTTTTTATTGAGTTTTGCTTGGTTTTAGCAAACGAAAGACTTGTTCCTTACGCTCTAAATTGTAGTAAAGAATTTTCAGGAAGTCATTTTTTATTTAAACTAATGAGAGAGAAAAACTACGTAAATACTATAATGATGGGTGATTTCTGATGTTTACAAAAGTATTAAAAATAATTGATATTTTTCAGAAAAAAATTAACAAAAAAAATGACCTTTTTAGGTAGTACATCCTATTGTGTTTCTATCACAAATAGATCATTTTTAAGGTGTATAGCTCAAAATATAAAATAATTGCCAATAACTACAATTATAGTTGAAATATAATTTTTATAAATTATATTAGTCTTTATTTATCATTAGCCTAATTTCATCAATCATAATGGGACGAAAGAAAGATAATTCTTCTAATAGTGCTAAACAGATGCAGTTATTTATCCAACATTTGTTAGCTGATGTACAAGCCTTAGAACACATGATTGAGGAGGATTGGTTTGAGAAGGATATTGTTCGGATGGGGGCAGAACAAGAAATGGTTATTATTGATCAAAAAACCTTTAAGCCAGTTCCGATTGCGATGGAGGTAATCGCAAAAATGAAAGGTAGGAAATGGTTAGATACAGAATTAGCTCGTTTTAACTTAGAGATTAATTTGTCTCCTGTCGTGTTTTCAAAAGACTGTTTTCAACAAATGGAGCAGGAGACTAGAACATACTTAAAAGAAATTCAACAGAATCTAGTTCCACACCACTCTGATATTCTCTTAACTGGAATCCTTCCCACTTTGAGAAAGTTTGATCTGGAGGTGCATAATTTAACTCCTAAACAAAGATATAAGGATATATTAGAAGCAATGCACAGTCAATTAATTGGCAATTCCTTTGAATTGCGTTTGATGGGCATTGATGAGTTATTAGTAAAACATGATTCGCCACTATTGGAGGCTTGCAATACTAGCTTCCAAGTACATCTTCAAGTTGCGCCTGCTAATTTTGTAAAACAGTATAATATATCTCAAGCTTTGGCAGCACCTGTATTAGCTATTGCCGCTAATTCCCCGATTGTTTTCGGCAAGCGTTTGTGGCATGAGAATCGGATTGCGATTTTTCAACAAGCTGTAGATATCCGAACTACGCATCGACATATGCGACAGCGTAGTCCAAGAGTAACTTTTGGAAGTGGCTGGTTGGAGAAATCTATTTTAGAAATTTACAAAGAAGATATTGCGCGATTTAGAGTCTTATTAGCGGGGGTAGCGGTAGAAGATTCTTTGGGGCAGATAGAAAAAGGAAAAACGCCTAAATTAAGTGCGCTTCAGTTGCATAATTCTACTGTTTATCGGTGGAATCGCCCCTGTTATGGAATCAGCCCTAATGGACAGCCACATCTAAGAATTGAAAATAGAGTCTTACCTGCTGGCCCAACGGTCGTTGATGAATATGCGAACGCTGCTTTCTGGCTAGGCCTGATGGTAGGAATGGAACAAGAAGTAGAAGATATTACTAAGCATATTTCGTGGGAAGATGTACGAGATAATTTTGGCAAAGCAGCTCGTTTTGGAATTGATTCTAAATTTACCTGGTTCAACGACCAAAAGATTACTGCTGCTGAATTAATCTTAAAACACCTGCTACCGATTGCTAGAAAAGGATTGACTACTCAGAAAGTGTATAAAAAAGATATTGATAAATACCTCTCGATCATAGAGTCTCGAGCAACAAAGCACATGAATGGGGCACGTTGGGCTTTGCGTTCTTTTACTAAATTGAAAAAAGAGGCAAGCAATGACGAGGCGGTTAGTGTTTTAACTGCTTACATGCACAAGAACCAAAAAGAAGGCAATCCAGTACACACTTGGGAATTACCAAAACTAAGCGATTTGAAAGTTTACCAACCTGCTAATTTGAAAGTTGACGAAATTATGGAAACCGACCTAATAACGGTTCGGCAAGAGGATATTATTGAATTTGTTGCAGAGATGATGGATTGGAAGCGCATTAGATATGTACCAGTGGAGGATACAAAAGGAAATCTGGTAGGCTTAGTCACCTCCAGAATGTTATTGAAACAATTCACCAAGCGGCAACGACTCAAAAAGCAAAGTACAATTACGGTAGAAGAGGTGATGAAGAAAAATCCAATTGCGATCTCTCCAGAAACTTCTGTCACAGATGCCATTAAAATTATGAAAGAAAATAAGATTGGCTGTCTGCTAGTCGTCAACGAAGGAGAATTAGTAGGAGTCGTTACCGAGTCTAATTTCTTAAGTTTAGCAGGCAGATTGATCGAGCGAAGTGCAGACACCAAAGCCACTAAAAACAGATGATAAAAAACGCAACTACACAACATCCTATTCCAACAGAAGCTACCTATGTGACCGTCATCTTGCCGATTGCCGTACCCAAGCCGTATACCTATATCGTACCAGATGATTTGGTAGAAAGAGTACAATTCGGCGTACGAGTAGAAGTGCAATTTGGTCGAACTAAATTATATTCTGGTTTAGTAATCGCTATCCATAACGACCCGCCAATAAATCATAAACCTAAACCATTACTCGCAATTATAGATGAGACACCTGTTATCAACCAAGCCCAACTAACGCTTTGGAAATGGATGGCCGGCTACTATTGCTGTACACTAGGAGAGGTGATGAATGCAGCTTTACCCGCTGGCTTAAAACTCAATAGTGAAACAAGTCTGGTGCTTAGTTCTGTCTTTGATGGCAATTTTGAATTGCTGAATGATAAAGAGTATTTGGTGGCAGAGGCATTGACGATTCAAGACGAAATAACTGTTTCTGATGTACAAAAAATATTAGGTCAAAAGACTGTTGCACCTATTATTTATAAACTGATTCAGAAACGAGTGATTTATGTAAAAGAAGAATTAAGAGAGAAATTTAAACCCAAAAAAATAGCCTGTGTCCAACTTCAAGAACCCTATGCTTCTGATGAAGAAAGTTTGCAAGTGGCATTTGAAAAAGTAAAAAGAGCGAATCGACAAGAGGAAGCCTTAATGGCCTATCTGATGATTTATAAAAAACAAGAATATGTCCGAACGCAAGATATTTATAAGAAAGCAAATGTAGATGCTTCTGTGCTGAAAGCGATGGTGAAAAAAGGAATTTTTCAGTTATACAAAAAAGAGCTGAGTCGTTTGGGAGGTTATGAAGCGGACTTGCTAGACTCGCCAGAATTGTCTGAACAGCAAATTCAGACGATTGATGCGATGAAAACTATTTTTGAAAAGAAAGATGCGATTTTATTACATGGGATAACAGGAAGTGGTAAAACTAGAGTGTACATAGAATTAATGAATGAAGTCATTGCAAATGGAGGACAAGTTCTTTATTTAGTTCCAGAGATAGCTTTGACCGCACAAATAATTAATAGATTACAGAAATTATATGGAGATGAAATTGTTGTGTATAACTCTAGAATTAATGATAACGAGCGAGTAGAAGTATGGAAAAGTGCGCTTGCTAATAAATCAGTCATACTAGGGGCGCGGTCTGCTTTATTTCTTCCATTTCAACATTTAGAATTAATTATTGTAGATGAAGAACATGATCCCTCCTACAAGCAAATGGACCCTGCGCCTAGATATAGTGCGAGAGATGTAGCCGTTTTTATGGCACATGTACACCAAGCTAAAGTCGTTTTAGGAACAGCTACTCCATCTATAGAGTCTTATCAAAATACTAAAATAGGTAAATACGGATTAGTAGAAATGCCAGAGCGTTTTGGAGGCTCCGTATTGCCAGAAATTATCTTAGTTGATAAAAAAGAAGAGTATAAGCAGCGCAAAATGCAGTCCCATTTTACTTCTGTTCTGATAGAAGAATTAAAAGGCGCATTAGAAAGAGAAGAACAAGCTATTCTTTTTCAAAATAGAAGAGGACATTCGCCTGTCATTCGTTGTAATACCTGTGGTTGGCATCAAGAATGTATCAATTGTGATGTCAGTTTGACTTACCATAAATTTTCAAATAACCTTCGTTGTCATTACTGCGGGTATCAAAGTGCGATTCCGCAGCATTGCCCTGCTTGTGGTGATGCAGAGTTATCTCTTAAAGGATTCGGAACAGAAAAAATTGAAGACGAATTAAAAATATTCTTTCCAGATGCTAGAATTGGGCGAATGGATTTTGATACGGTACGTACGAAAAATGCCCACGCTAAAATTATTAATGACTTTGAGGAAAAGCGTCTAGATATTTTGGTTGGTACACAGATGGTAACGAAAGGATTGGATTTTGATAATGTTGGGGTAGTCGGTGTTTTGAGTGCAGATCATTTATTGCAGTTTCCTAATTTCAGATCTACTGAACGAGCCTTTCAGATGATAACACAAGTAAGTGGCCGAGCAGGGCGGAAACAGAAAAGAGGGAAAGTAGTCATTCAGACATTTGATACGGGGCATCCTGTAATTCAAGAAATACTAAAGAACAATTTCAAAGACTTTTTTAATAGAGAAATAAAAGAACGACATACGTTTGCTTACCCACCTTTCTTTCGATTAATACAAATTACCTTGCAACATAAAAAGCCTAGAATATTAAACGAAGTGAGCTACTTTTTTGTTAAGTATTTGAAAGAAAAATTAGGGCCGCAGGTGATTGGTCCAGCTATTCCAGGTATTCCGAGAGTTAGAAGCTATTATTTGTTAGATGTAATGATAAAAATGCCTCGAAATACTACGAATGCGAATCGAGTTAAACAAATTATTACAGAGGCAAAGGATCATGTGCGCAGTAAAGAGGGCTATTCCACTATTAGGATAAAAGTGAATGTAGACCCTTATTAATAACCTAATTAATAATCTAATTGGGAAGTTTCACGGATACGCTAAAAGTATACCTAAAATAATTGCTGACTTTTTTGATTTATTTTATCCCGTATATAAGTGAAAATATTTGAATTAGTCAGGAGTGCATATTGTGACGGGCAATAAAGTATGTCTTACTGTAAAAAACAAATTCATAGTATTTTACATATTTATAAAACACTAATTGGATTAATTCCGTATCAACTTTCTCTCGGTTAGAAGAGCGGAAATATGGCAATAATTTTAGATATATTTTTTTCTGAAAGAGCAAATCGTTGATTAAGAGAAGTTTAACTTGCATTTGGCAAGGTTTTTGATAAAAAAACACGATTTTACTGGACAAATTGGTAAAAAATCATGTATATTGCAGAAGTGAATGAAGTTGAGTAGATTGAATATCTAATTTTATTGAATAATAAAAAGATTTCATTTAATCTTATAAAAGCACTATTCAAAGTGTTGCTCAAAAAATAAGTATCCCATAGCATATTAAACTTTTGGTTCTTTTTCAATCTCCTGTGATACAAGTGCCAAATTAGATTAACCATTATCCTATTTGTAACTTACTTTTTAAGCTTTACTAGGAATTTCGTATTAGAATTTAATTATAATTCATTGAGGAGGGCATTTATATTTACTTGTCATGGCCTTTGAATTGTTATACAGATTAAATTTCTGTGCTTTGCATTACAACTCTCCGCTTTGGCAATATCATGAAAATGATTAGCTCCCCTTACTTTTTACTGAGATAAGACATCACAACGGCACACACAACATTTACAAAACAAACATGGCGAATCCGGTAATGAAACAACACCTAAGTCATAAGCTTTTACAAAAGCTTTCTCCTCAACAAATTCAGTTGATGAAATTGTTGCAGATTCCTACTGCAGCACTAGAGCAAAGAGTCAAAGAGGAATTGGAAGCGAATCCTGCATTGGAAGAATCTGAAGATGCAGATGTCAGTACTGATTTAGAAGTAGGCTCAGAGGTGGAGAATCCTGAGGCAGCTTTCAGTAAAGAAGAGACAAAAGCAAAAGAAGCCGATGGAGAGGTAGAACCTGAAATCACTAGAGATGATGACTTTGAACTGGATGATTATCTAACGGATTATATTGAAGATGATCCTATCTCTTATAAATTGAGAGTGGAAAATTATTCTCCTGATGAGGAAGAAAAAACCATTCCAATAGCTGTGGAGAGTTCTTTTCATGAGTACTTAGAACATCAGCTAGGTTTGTTAAATCTCAAAAATGAAAGAGAGGTTAAAATTAGTCAGCAAATTATAGGTAGTATTGATGATGATGGCTATTTGAGGAGAGAACCTATTGCTATTTTAGATGACTTAATTTTTGCTCAAAATATAGAGGCAACTCAAGAAGAAGTTTTTGCTCTTCTAGAAAAAATACAAAAATTTGACCCACCAGGAACAGGGGCACGTGATTTACAAGAGTGTTTAAAATTACAGTTAGATTTTAGATTAGAAAATGATCCGCTAAATCTCGAAGAACGAGATACTGTACAAACAGCACTTAAAATCATTGTTGGTCATTTTGATCAGTTCTCCAAAAAGCATTATGCTAAGTTAAAGCGCCAACTAGGTGTTACGGATGAAGAATTGAAGGATGCTATTGATGAGATTTTAAAATTGAATCCAAAACCAGCAAGTGGTCATAACGGTGGAGGGAATGCTAAGAATGTTCACTATATCGTTCCTGATTTTATCATTGTTAATCGGGATGGAGAATTAGATTTGACCTTAAACTCTAGAAATGCTCCTGATCTAAGAATCAATGACCATTATAGAGATATGCTTCGGTCTTATAAGAAAGGTAAAAATGGTAAACGGCCCAATCGTCAAGAAAAAGAAGCGGTGATGTTTATCAAGCAAAAAATAGATTCTGCAAAGTGGTTCATTGATGCTATTCGTCAACGTCAAGAGACCATGTATCGCACGATGTATTCTATTATGCAGTATCAATATGATTTCTTTTTATCAGGTGATCAAAAGAAATTGCGACCGATGATCTTAAAAGACATTGCAGAGATTACGGGTTTGGATATATCTACTGTTTCCAGAGTTGCTAATAGTAAATTCGTTCAGACAGAATTTGGAACCAAGCGACTAAAAGATTTCTTCTCAGAGTCTTTAATGACAAAGGATGGGGAAGAGGTGTCTACTTTAGAAGTCAAGAAAATATTAACAGAAATTATTTCTGAAGAACATAAAAGGAAGCCTTTATCTGACGAGAAATTGAAGAATCTGCTTCGAGATAAAGGGTACAATATTGCTCGTCGTACCGTAGCTAAATATAGAGAACAACTAGGTATTCCAGTTGCTCGTTTAAGAAAAGAGTTATAGTAAAAGTTATATAATTATTCTCCCTCAATACGGACTTAATAAAACACAAAAAAAAGAGTCATTCTTGTTTACAAGAATGGCTTTTTTTTGTTTAGAGTGTAGTTCATAATAAGAAGTTGTTTAAGAATGTATTCTGCAATCAGTTGTAAGTGCTTGATTTCTAGGACGAAACTCTTTTTTATTTTCGTAGCCTTAGCTACGGGAATCAAAAAAGTTGAAGCCCGCCCGCCTGACGGCAGTCGGGCAGGTATCTAGGAATCAATGACTTGCAAATGATACATCAATTCATTTTTAAACAACTTCTAAGTAAAGAGGGGCTATTCACTAGTCGTACATCTGCCATTTTACTTAAAAAGAATCATTCTAGAAGCATCTGCTTTATTTTTTTGTCCAAAAAAGCTGTTAATAGAATAAAACCTGCTAATTTTCACTCTAAATCTGTAGAAGTCAGATGTCAGACCGTTTCCTCTGGAACTGTCAGGTGTCAGACTTATGACGTTGACAACGAAATATTATCTCCTCGTTACATAGCGATCTGACTGCTAAATACTTTTTTGCATGAAAAGATATATTTATAATTTTTTACCCCTTTTATTGCTGTTGTTTCTATCAGCATGGAATAGTACTGTATTACATGCTACTCATAATAGAGCAGGAGAGATTACAGTGGAACAAATAGATCCTTTGACTATTAAGGCGACTATTACGACTTATACCGTAACTAGTAGTACACAGGCAGATCGAGATAGTTTGACGCTCTGTTGGGGAGATGGTACCTGTGATGTATTAGTCCGAATAAACGGCAGTGTAATTAATGGAAACCCTAACGGGGAGCAATTGCCAAATAATACCAAGAAAAATATCTACATGTCTTTTCATGTATACCCGGGTTTAGGAACTTATAAAATCTCAATGACAGACCCGAATAGAAATGCGGGGATTATCAATGTGAATCCCCCAAACTCGGTTATGATTGAATTTCATTTGCAAACTACTTATACGCTATTAAATCCCCAGTTTGAAGGGGTAAATAATACGCCTCAACTACTCCAACCTCCTATTGATATTGGTTGTGTTGGTCAGCCCTTTGTCCATAACCCCAATGCCTATGATATAGATGGAGATAGCTTATCGTATCATCTGATTGTTCCGCTGCGAGGAATAGATGATGAGACTGGTACGGAGGTGCAAGTTCCCAATTATATTTTTCCTGAAATGATTGATCCGGGGGCGGGTAATAACCATGAACTAGATCCTGTAACAGGGGAATTTATATGGAGGGCTCCTCAGAGAGCTGGGGAATATAATATTGCCATGATAATTGTAGAACATCGTCAAGGTATTCCTATAGATACTATGATTAGAGATATGCAAATACTCATTGAAGAGTGTGATAATCAGCCCCCTGAGATTGAAGTCATCGAAGAAATTTGTGTGGTGGCAGGAGATGTATTAGAATTGGATATTCTCGTTACAGATCCTGATATGCCTTTGCAGCAAGTTGATTTAACAGCTCTTGGTGGACCTTTTGAAGTTGCTATAAGCCCTGCAACTTTACAAGTGCCAACAGGTTTTCGCCCCCAAGAATTAAGAGGTCGATTTGTTTGGGAAACGACTTGTGAACACATATCAAATCAAACCTATTCTGTTGTATTTAGATCCTCTGATGATTTTCCGATTATTACTAGAGGTGGAGATAATAGTTTTTTATCTACTCTGAAAACAGTCTTGATTACAGTAGTTGGACCACCACCAGAGGACATTCTGGCATTTGCTGAGGAAGAAGAAATTCAAGTAAGTTGGGAAAGTCCTTATTTCTGTGAGGATGCAGCGGATGATTACTTTAATGGATTTTCTGTTTGGCGTAGAATAGGTAGCAATCAATTTCCGATAGATACCTGTGTGGGAGGTGGTTTGGAAGCCCAAGGATATACGAAATTAACAGTCGGGAATATCACAGATATGGAGGATGGTCGATTCGTATTTACAGATACAGATGTGGAGAGAGGTCGAACTTATTGTTATCGAATCATTGCTAATTTTGCTCGGATTTCTGCGGCTGGTTTTCCTTTTAACTTAGTAGAGAGCTTGCCTTCTGATGAAATTTGTGTCCAGCTAGATCGAGAAGTACCATTAATCACCAATGTTGATGTTCAAGCGACAGATGCAAATAATGGTATTATAGAAGTTCGGTGGACCAAGCCAGTTGCTAGTGATTTAGATACTTTAGTATTCAGGGGCCCATATCGCTACCAAGTCTCTAGATCTACTGGTTTTACTATGGACTTTGTTCCTATACCCGGAGCAGATTTTACAAGTGAGACTTTTTTTGAAGCAAATGATACGGTCTTTATAGATACAGGTTTGAATACGATAGATAATCCATATACTTACCAAGTAGCGTTTTTTGTAAACGGAGAGAGTGAACCTTTAGGTGTGACCAATGCTGCCGCATCCATATTTTTATCCAGTACTCCTACAGATAAAGCAAACCAATTATCTTGGGAGGAACAAGTCCCTTGGGACAATTTTGAATATGAAGTATTTAGACAAAATGAGCAAGGAGGCTTTGATCCTATAGGTATAACGACGGAGACAAATTTTACAGATACAGGTCTAGAAAATGGGGTAGAATATTGTTATAAAATTCAAAGTAGTGGAACGTATGGCTTAGATGCCAATGCTCCTCCGTTGCTTAATTTTTCTCAAGAAATTTGTTCTATACCGGGGGATGATGTGCCACCCTGTCCACCTACTTTAATGGTGTCTAATATCTGTGATGATGCAAATAGTCAAATTTTAGAAGAAGATTTATTTAACCTATTGAATTGGACGAATCCCAATGAAGATTGTATAGATGTAGAAGATACGGATAGCTACAGGGTGTATTATACCGAAACGGAAGGAGGCACACTCGTACAGATAGAGGCCTTGGATGGAGCTACCAACACTTCATTTGAACATCAACCTGATATTGGTATTGCAGGTTGTTATGCGGTAACGGCTCTAGATTTTAATGGTAATGAAAGTGCGTTTAGTAATATTATTTGCGTAGATAATTGTCCTTTCTATGAGCTACCGAACACCTTTACGCCAAATGCGGATGGCACGAATGATGTGTTTAAACCATTCCCATATCGTTTTATTGATCGGGTCGAATTTCAAGTTTTCAATAGATGGGGCGGACTAGTATTTGAAACGACCGATCCTGATATTAATTGGGATGGTACTAATTTAGCCAATGAGCCTTTGAAAGAGGGGGTTTATTTTTATACTTGCATCGTCTTTGAATCTAGAGTTACAGGAGTCGTTCAGCAAGAAACTATTTTGAATGGCGCAATTCATTTGATTCTGGGGGAGTAGGGAGTACAAACCTGCCCGTTCGTGCCTTCAGGCAGGCGGGCTCAAACATCAAGTTCAAGCCTGTCTGCCTTCCAAGGAACGCAGGCAGGCTTGGACTTGAACTTTCTCTGCTACACACTAGAACTCAATTTCTTTTTCAAAGCAAATAATTCATCTCGATACTGTGCAGCGGTGATGAAATCTAATTCCTTGGCTGCCTTCTTCATTTTTCGTTCCGTCTCCGCCATCATTTTTTCTATCTGATCTCTAGTCATATAACCAATGATTGGATCTGCTGCTAGACTAGGTTCAGTAGGTTCTACATATACCTTTTTGCCACCTTCTCGAATATCTAATATAGAACCTTGATTCATAATTTCCTCCCTAGTTTTGCTAACGGTAGTTGGCGTAATATTATGCTTTTCATTATAGGCAATTTGGATAGCGCGCCGTCTGTTAGTCTCATCTATCGTTCGTTGCATAGAGTCTGTGACCTTATCTGCATAGAAGATGACTCGACCATTAGAATTTCTGGCAGCACGCCCAGAAGTTTGTGTTAAGGACTTATCATTTCTTAGAAAGCCTTCTTTATCTGCATCTAAAATAGCTACTAAAGAAACCTCTGGCAAATCTAATCCCTCTCTCAATAAATTTACTCCAATAAGTACATCGAATACTCCAAGGCGTAAATCTCTTAAAATTTCAACCCGTTCCATGGTGTCAATTTCAGAGTGAATATATCGACACTTAATATTTAATTTGGCCAAGTATTTACTCAACTCTTCAGACATTCGTTTGGTTAAGGTTGTTACTAGAACCCGTTCATTTTTTTCAATCCGTTGCTGGATTTCATCTAATAAATCATCTATCTGATTGAGACTTGGACGTACTTCAATTGGAGGATCTAATAAGCCCGTAGGTCGAATGATTTGTTCGACTATTACGCCACCTGTCTGCTCAAATTCATAATCACTAGGGGTAGCACTTACATAAATAACTTGATTGACCAAAGACTCAAATTCTCCAAAATTCAATGGTCGATTATCCATTGCAGAAGGAAGTCGGAATCCGTAATTTACCAGATTTAATTTTCTAGCCCTATCGCCGCCCCACATACCTCTAACCTGCGGTACGGTTACATGACTCTCATCAATGACCATCAAATAATCATCTGGGAAATAATCTAATAAACAGAAGGGACGGGTGCCAGGACTTCTACCGTCAAAAAATCTAGAATAGTTTTCTACCCCATTGCAATAGCCAAGCTCTTTCATCATCTCTATATCGAAAGAGACCCTTTCTTTAATTCGTTTCGCTTCTAATAATCGAGCCTCTTTTTCAAAATAGGTATGCTGTGCATGCAGTTCATCTTCTATGGATCGGATGATCGAATTCATCCTGTCTTTAGGAGCAACATATAACTTTGCAGGGAAAATAGCGGCGGTCGTTAAGGACTCAATACGTTTACCACTTTCTATTTCTATTCGTTCTATTTCTTCAATTTCATCTCCAAAAAAAGTGATCCGATACCCGTACTCGACATAAGGCAAGTTTATATCGACCGTATCTCCTCTCACTCGAAAAGTTGCTCGAGCAAAATCCGTTTCTGTTCGAGAATATAAACTCTGAACCAGTTGATACAGGAAGGTATTGCGAGTAACAACCATGCCTGTATTAATTCGGATAATCCCATCCTTATAATCGTCTGGATTTCCCATTCCATAAATACAAGAAACGGATGCTACTAAAATAATATCTCGTCTTCCAGATAACAAAGAAGAAGTAGCTCTCAAACGTAATTTATCCACCTCTTCATTGATATTCAAATCCTTTTCTATATAGGTGTCAGAGGTCATGATGTAGGCCTCTGGCTGATAATAATCATAATAGGATACAAAGTATTCTACTGCATTATCAGGAAAAAATTCTCTAAACTCAGAGTATAGTTGAGCAGTAAGCGTTTTATTATGGGTTAATACTAAGGTA
>CAKZUM010000642.1 GCA_937921525.1 uncultured Saprospiraceae bacterium | reverse complement strand
GTTGAAAGCCACCATACAGTTACGTCACGCTCTCGACCTACTGAACGCATCTAATACAGGCGACCTATAAAATCATTTAAATCTGCGTTGAATTATGCGTATTTAGACATCTAGTTCTTAAAGCATTAAGTTGACGACATTCCACTAGAAGTGATCCGATGAATAAATTTACTGCCCCAACTTTGTTTTACACTCTTATCAATTTGTGTTTCTGGAGTGAACTCAGGTTTAGTAAACGTGCGCTTTCAGATGCGGTAGTTATTTTTTATCGTTCCTTAATACGCCTCGAAAGAAATCTCAGGTAAAGGATCTTTTACACAATCCACGGTAGAAATATCAGCAGTAACACTCATAAAGGTTTGATCGCCTGCATTAATATTTACAAAAGTTGGAGCGGTCGGTTCCTGCACACATACGGCTTCTGCTTCCATCACTAAGCCATCCATCAAGATATTTGGCTGGCCAATACCACTTAACGCTAATAAACCAATAATCTGTTGAACCAATGGCGTTTGGACAGATGCTTGAACAGCCGCATCCAAGGTATAAGCGTTATCATGGATAAAAATACCACTTGGAAAAGGATTGTAATTTGGATCATCTGGAGGATCATTAAAGATAAGAAGACTCGTGATGACGATATTTGCAAAACTGTTATCGACAAGCATATTTCCGAATATCTCCACATTTTTTGTACTTAAGACCATAATACCTGTTCCAGTCGGAACACTAGCTACTATATTACCTTCAGGCGCAAAGTTCGCCCGTTCGTTATCATGTACATTATTATTAAAAACACGTGTATTAGCACCTGTTTGTGTTAAACCAGGTAAATCAAAAACCAAGATACCACCCGTATTATCGAATGTTTCATTATCGAATACATCTGCATTGGTCGTGTTTTCAATTTCAATACCTGCCACGTTGCCTTCTGCGACACTATTTTTAACAATTACTTGGTCTGATTGCCCAACATAAATACCAGCATCAGATGCCCCATAAGCATAGCAATTGTCGATATAAACTTCTGTACAAAGTACTGGATATAATCCATAAGCACCATTATCAACGCTAGGTTCTCCTGACCAAACCGTGGCAACATTGACAAAACTTACTTTATTACAATCTCTCGTTTTTAAAGCATCTCCTTTGGAATCTTGGATGGTAATGTCTTCAAAACGGATGCTATTGGAGTTAGTCACTAGAACGGCATCTCCACCAGCCGTTTGACCACTAAAGTCGAGAAAAGTTTTATCTCGTCCAGCACCTCTAATGATTACTTTAGACTTGCCATCCATTGACAAAGTATTCGTAAAGGAAAAAGTACCTTCACCGAAGACAATGATCTTGTCTTCTGTTACTTCAATAAATGCTAACTGCGCTTCGTCTGCAGCCGTTGCACTAGCTGCAATTCTAATTTCATTTTCGGGTACTGGATCTGGCTCCGGTTCTGGCTCCGGCTCGGGTTCTGGTGTGACTACAACTACTGGCTCTACTACTTCATCATCGCCACAAGAACTAATGGAAAATATTGAAAAAAGGAGGATAGCAACCCATAGGGTATTAGTGATAATTTTTTTCATTTTAAATAGTTAGTTTTTTTGTTTCTTAAACAACATCTTTTAGACAGGCTCTTACTTCTGAATTTAGAAGTAAAGTTATAAAGATGGAATTTTTTTTTAAAATATTAAAAAAAACACCTATTTTTTTAAGAAGTTGTTTAAGAATGTATAACTGGTTGGATTTAATCTCTGTCTGGTGTAGGTAAGTCGTGCCGTCACACTACTATCAGCAATAAAAAAGGGAACAAACCGAAGCTCATTCCCTAATATCTTTTATCTACCCCCCAGCGATAAAAGACATTAGCAAGATACATCTATATAGGCTCTAAAAAAGCTTCAAAAAGAAGAAAATGTGACACCTATATATTTCTTTTGATAGTAAAATAAATTAATATTTTAAAAAAAATACTTATAATAAAGTCTGATAAACTTGTTCTAAGAGGTAATAACTAATTCTAATGAAAGAAGATATGACTGAAAATGTAGAAAGTCTGTTATGATTAATAGAGTAAGCTTATGAGAAAAACGAAAGATTTGATTTTACCTCTATCGTAATGTATTGTGCATTCACTAATTTTAGCTTTGCGTCCTCCAAATCGGTGTCTACAATTTCAGCAATTTGTTCAATAGACATATCATCTTGATATTTCATCAATAATAAGGCTTTGTCACCTATTGAGATTTTATTTAAAATAGTTCTCAACTGTGTAGGCTTTAGCGATAAAATTTCTTTATTGAATAATTCTTGGATCGGATGGTCACAACTATAGGAAGGGGCAGAAAAAACGGGAGTATTCCTACTAGCAATTGCTTTATGAGCAATATCTAGGCACAAATGATAAGTCAATTGATTGAAAAATTGTTTGTGGTCTGGAACATCTGTTTTAGAAAGATGCAGATACCCTTTTAGTAAGATGTATGGAATAGCTTCTTTAGCAACATTTTCATTCATGAAAAGGGTCTTACATCGGGTATAAATACCAATGCTGTGCTTTTCATGAAGACGTTCTAATAAGTCTAAATCATTACTGGGAACAATTTGATCTGTTTTTGAGGAAGTAGAATAATTGGACGCTTCTACAATCAATTGTTCATTTGTAAGTAGTTCGTTTTTTTCTTTTAAATCCATTTTTTTTTATTGAAGGTAAATATTCGTCAAGCTACGGTACAGTAAATCTTTTAGGAACGAGGGATAAATAAAGTTTACGATTTAAAATGAAGATTTTTTGCTTTAGACAACTTAAAAAAATGAGATTTTATCTGGTATAAGTGAACATTTTTTTAAGGCAGTATAAAGGACAAAAGACCATTTTAAATGTAAA
>CAKZUM010000641.1 GCA_937921525.1 uncultured Saprospiraceae bacterium | reverse complement strand
CGGAAACCCAAAGTCAGCAAAGCACGATTCTTCTGATCGTCTAGATTAACAAACTGCTGAGAAATACTAGAACTATAAGGGCTAAAGCCTTCATTAGCAGTTCTAAGAGTATAGGTAGCATCTATGAAAAATTTCTTTTCTCTAAATCCGATACCTGCGCTATACTCAGGATCGGTGATACCCGTTTCGTCTGCATAAGGAGTTGTTCCTAAATTAACACCCGCTCTAAATCTTAATTTCTTCAGGGCATATTCGCCCCCTACTCTTAATAAAAGAACAGAGTTGAACTCATCAGAAACGTCTTGGTTTAAATCATTAAAGAAGCCTGTATTCACACTCAATCCATCTTCTGTTCGAGGCTCTTTAAATGAAGCACCGCTATAATTGATGTACTCTACTTCTGCACTAATGAACCCCATTTTTTTAATCAGTAAGGCGCCACTACCGATAAATCGCCAAGGCGTTTTAAGATCATAATCGAAGGTGCTTTCGGGCGAACTAGATTCTAAAGCACCATCATTACCCGTCCCTTCGTCTGTAAAGTCGTAGACTAAACTGGTCTGATAGTCATCCGTCAGGCGCAGTCTAGTTGGAGTATGTACGGAAGCTCCGAGTCGGATCATATCAGACAATACATAGATGGCACCTACTTTTAAATTTAACCCAAAACCTCTAGTTTCTAATTCCTGTGTATAGGCTAAGTTATTGTAGAGTGGAACAAGATCGTCTCTATCCGATTCCGTATAGTTGCTGCGCTCTGTGAAGGAAACGATAGGAAAACCAAGGGTCATTCCTAACATCAATTTTTCTCCTCTATACCCACCTACTCCAAACACCACTTCATTGATTGAACCACTCCTGCTGATCGTTTGATTTTTTTGAATCGGTGCGCCTGGAACTAACTCTATATCTGTTTCGTAGAACCTATCTAACTCTAGATCATAGATTGCTCCAACATCCCATGCTAACCCAGTATCAAAATCGTTGAATTCTTCAGGAAGTAGACCAGTCGCTTGTTCTTGAAAGAAATCCACATAGGAACCAGGGGTTGCGCCTTCATAGGAAATCTTTTCATTAAAATTAGCTAAACGATTGATGCCGATACTAAAGTTTGAGGTTCGCCATTTAGATCGGCTGCTAACCACTTTTTTGCCGAATACGATGCCTATATTATTAAAATTGAAATTGGTATTATCTTCTGCGAATGCTCCTTGTCCACCATCTTCTAGTTGTGCATCGACAGAACTTAGGTAGAAGGAAGGAGTCATGGTAAATTCAGACCCTTGATAGATACCTAGTCCTGCTGGATTAGTACTAATGACGGAGAAGTCTCCTCCTAAAGCACCAATCGCTCCACCAACAGCAACTGTTCTTGCTGTACCGCCAACGCCAAATTGTGAAAACCTAAGGGCATCTGCAGTAGTTTGTGCGGATAAGCCAAGGGTACTTCCTAGAAGAAATAAGCAATAAATTAGTCGTTTCATACTTTTTGGTTTTAACTCAGAATACGAAAAATATCTCTATTCCCCGCCCGCCTGACGGCAGTCGGGCGGGTCTGCTCTCGCTTCTCTGCTCTATATTGGTATAGCTTTAAAACGAGAAACACAATTATAGAATTAATTTTTAAACAACTTCATAATTACAAATGTTTATTTTCTCATTCTAGAACAAAAAAAAATGGGTGAAATATTGCTATTCCACCCATTTTTTCTAGAAAAACTTGAGTTCAATCATTCTTGAAATCAAATCCTCATATTTTACTGTCTTCTTGAAGAAGAAGAGCTTCTAAAAGAACTTCTTGAAGAAGAACTTCTTGGTGCAGATATACTTCTTGAAGAGCTTCTTCTCGGAGAAGAAATGCTTCTGCTAGAACGGCTACTTCTTGGAGTAGAGTAACTTCTTCTGTTAGAGTTATTACCTCTTGTTGCGTTACTTCTTCTTGTACTTCTATTACTTCTGTCGTAAGTTCTATTCGTTCTAGTATTTGTGTTAGCACGAGTGCTAGTACTTCTAGAACGGCTGCTTGCGCCATCGTTACCTTGAGCAGAACGAATCACTCTGCTTGTTCCTCTTCTTACAGAAGAATCATTGCTTCTAGAGCTAGAGTTAGTAGTACTTGTTCCTCTAGGACCGTAGATAGCGTTATTAGCACCTCTTGAGGTTCTAGTCAAGTTGTTACCGTAGCTTGTTGGAGGACAATAAGCATTGTATGCATTCCCACCAAATCCACCAACTCCGCCAAATCCTCTGTTGAAAGAGTTGAATCCACCAACTCCGCCAAATCCTGCTACATTGTAAGGATTGAAGAATGGGCTATATGCAGAATTGAAACCATACCCTCTAAATGGGCTTCTTAATGCTCTTCTAGCAACATTATAGTTAAAAGGATTTCCTAAGTAAATAGAAGCACCAGGGCTATATGCAGCATTGTAGTAAGCAATATCTGTGAAAAACGGAGAATAGTAACCAAAACCTGAGTTAGTTCTGTTAAATCTTCTGATTCTAGAGCTATAATAGTAATCTTGGTCATCTAAGTAGCTGTATTCATCATATTCGTCATGATCTGTTGCTTCTTCAACAACATACTCTTCCTCTGCCTCATATTGAGTTACCTCAGCATCGTCAGAAGGAATTGAATATAAATCGTCATATTGTGCGAAAGTCGAAGTTGCGAAACCAAAAGTTAGTAAGGCAACTAATAAAGCAGAAAATCTATTTTTCATATTATATAGTTTTTAAAGTAATTATCGAGTAGCTCTTTCTTACAGGACTAAAATTATTACTTTTGCAGCTTAATTTTAGTTAAAACAGTATTAAAATGAATTTTATTTCTGTTAAAGTCGTATTCAGAACATACTTTCTTTCCCTCTTAAGACGGGAGAATATCATTCTGGGTAACAAAGCAAATAAAATTTATTAATATCTTAACAATTAGGTTTTAAAAGTTATATGTTCTTCCCTTTTATTAACTATATAACGTTTAAAGCTAGAATAGGTTGACGAATTGATATACTATTACTTTTAACAGTAGATTCTTAATATACCTAAAAGTTAGGAAGAAGTCAACATAATCAATACAGTAAATGGCAAAAGGAATTACAAGCAGAGAAACGTCTTATGCGGATTGGTACAATGAAATTGTCAAAAAAGCAGGTTTAGCAGATCATTCGGCAGTTAGAGGTTGTATGGTCATCAAGCCCTACGGTTTTGCGATTTGGGAAAAAATGCAAGCTCAATTAGACAAGCGTTTTAAAGAAACAGGGCATGTGAATGCTTATTTTCCTCTATTTATACCCAAAAGCTTTTTAAGTAAAGAAGCGGAGCATGTAGAGGGATTTGCTAAAGAATGTGCAGTGGTTACTCACCACCGCTTAATGAATGACCCGAATGGGAATGGGGTAGTGGTAGATCCAACTGCTAAATTAGAGGAAGAGTTGATCGTACGACCTACTTCTGAAACCATTATATGGAATACTTATAAAGATTGGATTAAGTCTTATCGAGATCTTCCTTTATTGATTAATCAATGGGCGAATGTGGTGCGTTGGGAAATGAGAACTCGTATGTTCTTACGAACAGCAGAATTTCTTTGGCAAGAAGGGCATACTGCCCATACCACAAAAGGCGAAGCAGTAGCAGAAGCTCGGCAAATGCTAGATGTGTATGCGGAATTCGCAGAGGAATATATGGCGATGCCTGTTATTAAGGGGCGAAAAACAGCTAACGAGCGTTTTGCGGGTGCGGAAGATACGTACACGATTGAAGCCTTGATGCAAGATGGTAAGGCTCTGCAATCTGGTACTTCTCACTTTTTAGGTCAAAACTTTGCGAAGGCATTTGATGTGAAGTTTTTAAACCAAAACCAGAAAGAAGAGTATGTTTGGGCAACTTCTTGGGGCGTATCGACTCGTCTCATGGGTGGCTTAATTATGACGCACTCGGATGATAATGGCTTAATTGTACCACCAAAATTAGCAGCTTTACATGCTGTTATTGTACCAATACCTAAACCTGGTGCAGAAATAGATGAAGCGGCAATGAAAATAATGGCTGCATTGAAAGAGAAGGGCATCTCCGTTAAATATGATACAGATGCTAAAAAACGACCAGGGTTTAAGTTTGCAGAATATGAATTGCAAGGTGTACCTGTAAGAATTGGTATCGGTAAAAGAGATTTAGAAAAAGGAGTAGTAGAATTAGCTCGGAGAGATACGGGGGAAAAAGTACAAGTTCCTGTAGATGCTGCGGCTTCTGCTATTGAGCAATTACTAGTAGACATTCAAAATAACTTATTCCAAAAAGCGGTTGATTATCGAACGGCACATACTTCTTCTGCGGATGACTTTGATACCTTCAAAGAAATATTAGAAGAAAAAGGCGGTTTTATAAAAGCGCATTGGGATGGTACAGTAGAGACAGAAAAGAAAATTAAAGAATTGACGAAAGCAACGATTCGTTGTATTCCATTAGATAATGAGCAAGAAGAAGGGAAGTGTATTCTTACTGGAAAACCTTCTAAAGAAAGAGTGCTATTTGCGAAGGCTTATTAGGGACACTACGGCGTTCGCCGCTTAGTAACGAATCTTATAAAGTCTTAGAGACTTGGGAAGATTTAAAGTGCTTTAGGATTTTTTCCTAAAGCACTTTTTTTATGATATAGACTCAGCTCTTGTGATTTAACAATTTCCTAATACATAATTTCTTTTATATTCTACATATTTTAGTATTTTGGAGATTGGTATAAATTCATAGTGTTTTACAACCAATTTTAAATAATTTTATAGGATAGTGTACTAGATAACATGAGATTTTTCAATAAAATATTTGGCTTTGAAGATAAGGACCTCCTACAACCAAACATTCAATTTGGTAGGTATACAGATTCTTATAAAACACCAGAACAGTATAAGGCTTGGGAGAACGCTGTGGATGAATTTGAAAAAGGAAACTACTTATCCTCTTATCGACTATTTTTTCAATATTTAGGTAATACCGCTGTCAAGAATGTAATGGTGGAGGAGCAAGATGGGCAACTAAATTTTGAAATTCTTCAAGGGTCAAAAAAAATAAAAGGTTACGCAAATAATAAGAAAGTAAAGGTGGCGGCAAAAGTGGTACAGACGGACGATCTTAACGTAAGTTTTATGCGCCGCTTGATGGAAGAGAATTATAAGATGAAATATAGCTGCTTCGCTTTGGATGAGGAGAACGATATTTCTGTCGTTTTTACCACTTATGTAGTAGATGGATCTCCTTATAAAATATATGCTGCATTAAAAGAAGTCGCTACTAAGGCGGATAAACTAGACGATCTATTGATCGAAGAGTTTGATGTGCTTCACCACACAGATACCAGCTTATTAGAAGAAATAAGTGTTGAAGAAAAAGAGGTAAAATATGCTTTTATTCAAAATAACATAGAAACCGTTCTACAGCAGATAGATAAAGGTGGGGCAAAGTTACAAGAATATCCGGGAGCTATTGCCTACCTATTGTTGAACTTGGGATATAAAATAGATTACTTGACTATCCCTGAAGGGAATTTGATGGAGGCGATAGAACGCATACACCGACTATTCTTTTCTAAAGATGGAAAAACGAGCCTGCAGAAAAATAGCTTATTATATAAGGAGTATCGGACATTACAAAAAAGACCTAAAGCTGCTATATTTAAAGAATTATACAGGGTCAAAAATACTTTTGGTATCACCAAGCCTGCCGCGCATGATCGGGTGGTGAGTTTTATTGATGGAGAGCTGCCACATATGAACTGGTATGAAGAAAATGGATACGAACATATCGCCTTAGCTATACCGGGCTATATTGTGGGGTATTGCCTGTTCCAATTTGCGGTACCCAAACCAGTAAAAGAATTGCTACATTTATATTACCAAGTTACAGAAGCTGCTTATTTTAAAGACTTAGGCTTCCAATATAATTTTGTGGAGAATGGAGTATTAGATAAAAAAGAAATCAAAAGGGCAATAAAAAAGATTACAGAAGCGAATGATCGTCAATATCCTAGATTCAATCCAGATACATCGGACTTGTCTTTTGATAACCTCATTAAATTTGCAAGATCTTACTTATTGATGATTCGAAATTTGAATTTGGCGAAAGCATAAGAAAAAAGACCCGCTACCATTTATAAGAGCAGAGAACAGAGAGCAGAGAACAGAGAGCAGAGAGCAGAGAGCAGAGAATAGAGACAGATTTCGTTTAAAAAATATCGAAATTTCGTTGCTCTCTGACGAAATACATCTCTACTCTCTCTTCTAAAAAAAAATATGCAAGAGATAATAGAAAAATATAGAAATGTCGTCATTCAGATAGCTACTCCTTATAGCAAGGGGACAGGATTTTATTTGAAAGATTATGGCTTAATTGTTACCAATCAGCATGTGGTGAGTGGGAATAGAGAAGTAGTGATTGATGGGGCGGTGATTAATCGTCAAATGGTCGCAGTGATTTATGTAGATCAGAAACATGATCTGGCATTTTTGTCACCTCCCAAGGAAACGAATTTACCCCATATCTGCTTAGGTACGGATAAAAAAATTAAGAATGGAGATCGTATCCTTGCGATTGGCCATCCATTTGGGTTTAAATTTACCAGTACTCAAGGGATTATCTCTAATACTATGCACGAGCTGCATAATGTTACCTATTTTCAGCATGATGCGGCATTAAACCCAGGGAATAGTGGTGGGCCTTTGCTAAATGAAGAGGGTTGTGTGGTAGGGGTGAATACATTTGTTATTCAAAATGGAGAAAATACAGGATTTTCTTTGCCTGTATCTTATCTTCAAGATACCTTAGATGATTTTGTAAAAAAAGATGGCGTAGCGGTTCGTTGTAGTTCCTGCTCAAATATTGTTGTTGAGGAAAAAAAGAATGGTAAATATTGCCCTTTTTGTGGGACAAAAATCACCTTTCCCTCTCAAGAAGAACCCTACGAAGCATTCGGAGTCAGTAAAACGATAGAGTCTTTACTAACAAAGGCAGGCCATGATATACGCTTATCTCGGAGGGGACCTAATAATTGGGAAATCCAAGAAGGCAGTGCTAGAATAAGTATTACTTACCACGAAAAATCTGGCTTAATTATTGGAGATGCTTTCCTATGTAACCTCCCTAAAGTTAATATTAAGCCCATCTATCAGTATTTATTAAAGCAAAACTACGAAGTAGAAGGACTTACGTTTAGTGTCAATCCCAATGGTCAGGAGATTATTCTTTCATTATTAATCTATGACCGTTATTTGAACCTAGAAACAGGTCTACAGTTATTCAAACATTTATTTGAAAAAGCTGACCATTTTGACAATATTCTAGTAGAAGAATATGGAGCAAAATGGAAAAATGATCGACAATTAAGTTAGGGAAATAGCATACCTACGGTGGATCTTACTACTGTTCTTTATAAGTGCCAACTACCTTACATCTGATAGCCATTTTTTAGATTGCTAAAATATGATTAGCTAATTCTTCGTTCATTCTCTGTGGAATGCTAATTTATTCAAGGAATCGTCAATAACTTTGCAGAATAGCTATCCTTCTTCTTTGTCGAAATCCGTATAAATCCATATCCTTGTAAACTTGTTTGACGTTCAATCGTAAAAACTTATTGATTTAGTAAGCTTGTTGCTCACTACTTTTCATATATATTCACTTATAGACCTACAATGAAAGTGCTAAGAAATCTACTTATTATTTTTTCCTTGTCTCTTGGGGTATTTACCCTTTCTGCACAGGATATCCACTTTTCTCAATTCTATATGTCTCCACTTAACTTGAATCCTGCTATGACGGGTGTCATGAACAGTCAAGTTAGAGTCATCGGTAACTATAGAAATCAATGGGCGAGTGTACTAAAATCCAATGCCTTTTCTACTTATTCTGTGTCTTATGATCAGAAAATAGCGGTAGGTCGATATGATTATTTCGGTATCGGGGGTACTTTTTGGGGGGATAAGGCTGGACAATCAGATTTTAAGACCCTACAGGGTAAAATGTCTGCTTCTTATAGTAAACGAATGGGCGGTTACAGAAGTAAGTCGCATTATTTGGTAGTCGGTGTAGAAGGAGGTGTTTCGCAAAGAAGTATTGATTTCTTAAATCTTAGATGGGGATCTCAACACGATGGAGAGGGTGGATTTGATGCTACTGCCATTTCAGGGGAAAATTTTGATAGAGACAATTTCTTATTTGCAGATATTTCTGCTGGTTTGATGTGGTTTACAGTATTTGATGAGTATAGTAACTTCTATGTAGGAGGTGCTTTTAGTCATTTGAATAGAGCTAACCAATCATTTGATAGTGAACAAGATATTCCATTATATAGTAAGTTTAC
>CAKZUM010000640.1 GCA_937921525.1 uncultured Saprospiraceae bacterium | reverse complement strand
TTTAGGTTTTAAAACGACTTCAACTAAAAAGAACGGCGATTCGTCTGTAATATTATTATAATTATCGAAGGAATTGGTACTAACAGAGAACAAAATCTTACCTTTGCGTCGTTTTTGTGCTTGATAGGCTTTTGATTTGATCTAGTTGGATAATGTAGAGGTTTTTTAGACTCCGAAAATATACCTAATTAACTGAATACTAGCTATTTAAATAGCTATAGATTGTCAACTACTGAAACGGTAGCCAACGTGTCGGACACCTTCGAAGGTGTCCGACACGTTTAACAGCCTAATTTCATAGGAAAAAAGAGAAATTACACAAAAAAGGGACAAGATTATCAAGGAGGTTTACACTAATTGTGTTTTTACCACGGATTCACGGATTAAACTAAGTAGAACGCTTAAAATCCGTGAATCCGTGGTAAAAAAGTGTCAACTACTTTTTGGCTTTAGATAAACTTGTCAAGTTGTTATTTATGGAAACGTCTTGGTTCTAGATAACTACTACATTCTAATGCCAATCTCCAAAATGGCATAAATTGCTGTTCACCTATATATATCGGTTATTCAATAACGTAATTATTTTGTTTATAATTTGATAAATCTCAAAGATTCTTTTTAAATAGTTGACTGTTTTACTACCTTCAAGCTTACATTCAATAATCAACTAAAATCAATTAAATTATGGAATTTTTAGAACCAATAATAGCTGCAATAGCAGCATTTGGACTTGGATTCGCTTGGTATTCTGTCTTATTTGGGAAAGCTTGGCAAAGAGAAACGGGTATTTCCGATGAAGAGGCGCAGTCGGATATGTTAAGAACTCATGGGCTATCATTTTTAATGATGTGTATTATAGCGGCAGGAATCAATTTTATAGTCAATCTACATGGAATAGAAGAGCAGACTTTTGTTCATGGTGGTTTTCACGGTGCGCTTTCTGCTATTATGTACGCGCTTCCATTAATGGCAGTCAACTATTTATATCAAAAGAAGTCTTTAAAGTTATTCTTAATTGATGGAGGTTATGCCTTAGCGTTTTTTGCCTTGGCAGGCGGGGTATGTGCGGCGTTGAAGTTTTAATAAGTAACGACGAAATAATAAGTATTGTATTTAGGCGAGATTATTTTGTTCTTAGTTTTTCTTTGAAAGAAGGAGTATTGTTGATACTATGACTGATCCTGCCTGCGTGCCTTGGCAGGCAGGTTCAAAGGAAAAATAAGAGCAAAAGAAACCGTATAAATGCGGTAGTTATTCTTTTGTCGTTACTAAGTAAGACAACTTTTTTTACCACATAGGTTCATAGGTCATATAGTTGGACGTAAAACTATGCGACCTATGTACCTATGTGGTAAAATTCTACGATTAGTTAAGTCATTCAAATCTAGAATTAGTGAATCTGTGGTAAAAAATTATGCATTATTCCGAGCCTCGATCCACTCTCGAGCGTTCACAAAAGCTTCAATCCAAGGTGATACCTCGTCTCTACGATCAATAGGATAATTCGCCCAATTCCATTGGAAGATAGAACGTTCTATATGTGGCATAGTCACCAAATGTCGACCATCTTTACTACATAGCATCGCTGTATTATAGTCACTCCCATTTGGATTGGAAGGATAGCCGTCATAACCATATTTAGCAACGATTCCATATTGACTTTCAGCTAACTCTAAATCGAATTTTCCTTCCCCATGAGAAATCCAAACGCCTAAAGTACTTCCTGCTAAAGAGGACAACATCACCGAATTATTCTCTTGTATATGGACAGAAGTAAATGCACTTTCATGCTTACCAGAGTCATTATAGGTCATTTTAGAATGGTGTAATTGTTCTGGATTGATTAACTCCAACTCCATAAATAATTGACAACCATTACAGATTCCTACGGATAAGACATCTTCTCGTTTAAAGAAATTATCTAATGTCTTCTTAGCTTTTTCATTATATAAAAATGCCCCTGCCCAACCTTTAGCTGACCCTAGCACATCTGAATTAGAAAAACCACCGACCGCCCCTACAAATTGAATATCTTCTAAAGTTTCTCGACCTGATATTAAATCAGTCATGTGGACGTCTTTTACATCAAACCCAGCAAGGTACATGGCATGTGCCATTTCCCGCTCAGAGTTACTTCCTTTTTCTCTAATGATGGCTGCTTTAGGTCTAGGTTTAGACGCATCTATATTTGGCAACTTCCCTGTGAACTGTTCAGGAAAAGAAAATTTTAAAGGCTGATTTTTATAATTGTCATACCGAGCTTTTGCAAGTGGGGCAGCAGTCTGTTTTTGATCCAACAAATAAGAGGTCTCATACCAAACATCTCTTAGGTGCGCAATGTCAAAGTGGAACTCAGCTTGGCCTTTCTTAATACTCAGTTCATTCGTTACATGGACACTTCCTATTTTATGGAAAGTAAGACCCGCATCTTTCATTAAAGGTTCAATAGTCGCATCACTTGACTGGAAGACGATACCCGCATTCTCGGCAAATAATAGTTTTACTAAATCTTCTTCTGGAATAGAGGATAAATTAATTTCAGCACCAACATTATTATTAGCAAAACAAAGTTCTAGTAAAGTAGTGATTAGACCTCCAGAAGATATATCATGCCCAGCTACGATCTTATCCTGTCGAATTAATTGTTGGATGGTATTAAATACCTTTGCGAAGTAAGCTGGATCCTTAACACTAGGTGCTTTTTTCCCAATTTTATTGAGCGTCTGCGCTAATGTAGAACCTCCCAAACTGTATTCATAACTAGAGCAATCAATGTAATAAATACTTCCTTTTCCAACTTGAAATAGGGGTTCTACTATTCTAGAAATATCATCGCAATTACCAACGGTAGAAATAATTACAGTTCCCGGTGCTAAAACCTCCTTATCACCATATTTTTGCTTCATAGACAAGGAATCCTTACCTGTTGGGACATTGATGCCTAATGCAATAGAAAAATCTGAGACTGCTTTTACCGCTTTATACAATCTAGCATCTTCACCCGGATTCTTGCAGGGCCACATCCAATTGGCAGACAAAGAGACGGACTTCAATCCATCTTTAAGTGGTGCCCAAATCAGATTAGTTAAGGCTTCTGCAATGGCATTTTTGGCTCCTTTAGCAGGATTGAGTAATCCGCTAATTGGTGCGTGGCCGATGGATGTTGCTACCCCTTCCAAGCTGTCATAATCTAAAGCCATGACACCACAGTTATTCAAAGGTAATTGTAAAGGCCCTACACATTGTTGTTTGGCTACTCGCCCTCCCACACACCGATCAACTTTATTGGTCAACCAGTCTTTACATGCTACGGCTTCTAGTTTGAGTACATGCTCCAAATATTCATGCAAGTAAGCATCATGGTAGGATAAGGTTTTATGTGGTCTGCCTACCGTTTTATCAGAGAGTACCGTTTTAGGAGAACTACCAAACATATCTTCTAATGCCAAGTCTATGGGCTTTTCTTTAGTGGTGCTAGATTCAAAACTAAATCTATTATCACCCGTTACCTTTCCTACTTCATATATTGGTGCCCGTTCTCTTTCTGCGATTGTTTTTAATAAGTCTAAATCCTTTGGTGCTGCTACTAAACCCATTCTTTCTTGGGATTCATTACCAATGATTTCTTTAGCAGAGAGGGTAGGGTCGCCAACAGGTAATTTAGACAAGTCGATTTTTCCTCCAGTATCTTCTACTAATTCAGACAAACAATTCAAATGGCCTCCTGCACCATGATCGTGAATGGAAACAATTGGATTATGGTCACTTTCCACTAAACCTCTAATAGCATTGGCGACTCGTTTCTGCATTTCGGGATTGGAACGTTGGACTGCGTTTAATTCTATGCCAGAGCTAAATTCTCCTGTGTCGGCAGAAGATACTGCCGCACCACCCATCCCAATACGATAATTATCGCCTCCTAGGATGACAATTTTGTCACCAGTTTTGGGTTCCTCTTTAATAGCTTGGTCCGCCTTGCCGTAGCCAATACCACCTGCCATCATAATCACTTTATCAAACCCCATTTGTCGAACATTTTCCTGATGTTCAAAGGTCAATAGAGAACCAGAGATTAAGGGCTGTCCAAACTTATTACCAAAATCCGAAGCACCATTTGAAGCTTTGATTAAAATATCCATCGGGGTTTGGTACAACCAAGGACGCGCCTCCATGCCTTTTTCCCAGGGTCTATTATCGGCCAATCTGGAATAAGAGGTCATATATACTGCCGTACCCGCCAATGGAAGCGAACCTTGCCCTCCTGCTAATCTATCCCGTATCTCCCCACCAGAACCTGTGGCAGCACCATTAAAGGGTTCTACAGTAGTCGGAAAGTTATGTGTCTCTGCTTTTAATGAAAGGACGGACTTAAAAGGTTTTTTAGTATAATAGTCAGGCTTGTCTGGAGACTTAGGGGCAAACTGCGTAACGGTAGGTCCTTCGACAAAAGCTACATTATCTTTATAGGCAGACACTATACCATTAGGATTTTCCTTAGCAGTCTGCTTTATCATTTGGAATAGGGTATTGGATTTTTCTTCCCCATCTATGATAAACGTTCCATTGAATATTTTATGTCTACAATGTTCACTATTCACTTGAGAGAATCCAAACACCTCTGAGTCCGTTAATGGACGATTAATTTTTTCAGATACACTTTCTAAATAACTTATTTCTTCCTCACTTAGTGCTAATCCTTCCTGCTCGTTGAATACAGTAATGTCTTTAATCAGTAGTACTGATTCAGGTTGAACATCTACATTAAAGACTTGCTGATCTAACTGTTCATATTTTTGAAATAGCATCGGATCATAGTCCTCGAAATCCTTGGGAATTGCTGTAAATTTCTCGATCCTTATGATACCTTGGATTGCCATGTTTTGCGTAATTTCTACCGCATTTGTGCTCCATGGAGTCACCATAGCTGCCCTGGGGCCAAGGAAGGGTTCATGGATTTCCTCTAAGTTGATAGGCCCATGATTGCTGAATAGCCATTTTAATTTATTGACTGCTTCAGGGGGGAGTGCCTCTTTGGTCTGAACAGCGTATAAATAATCTGTAGTTGTTCCGAAAAAAGTTATCATAGTATGCCTGGATAGGTTTATAGGTTTTGAAACGAGCACGAAGAAATACCACAAATTTATGAGTTGTATTTTACCACATAGGTACATAGATCACATAGACTTCTGCACTCCTTTCTCTGCTTTTTTAAATAATAGTCCTAAAAACTGCAAATTTCCCTTTTTTAGTTTGAAATGAAAAGGATTACTTGCCTTATACTTTAAATTATTTTAGTTTTGAAAGGAATATAGTATTCTATCCATAGAATCCATCTTTACCTTCCTACCGATTTTAAGTCGAATTGATATAATTTCTCAACGAGTAAATTAGATAAATGGGCAAATAGTATGCACCTCTTTGATAAAAGACCTCTTTTTCAAAGACGAAAACCCACATCTACTCATTTTTTCCTCTATTCATTTACCCATTGAGTTCTTACAATAAATCTATCTATTCTATATTTTTATAAGCAATATGCATATTGGCATTAATGTAGCTTTATTTTGAAAATGTACATAGGACACGTTTACTAAACCTCAAAGGTTTAGTAAACGTATATGTCAAAAATCATTGAGAACTATTAGTAAAACCGTATTGATCCATGAACAAAAGATTACACCCACTTTTAGCTACTTTAGCTATAGTCAGCGCTCTATTTTTTACTACTTTTAATGCCAATGCATCTCCAGATGCTTTGCCTGTTAATTGCACAGGAAAAGCTCTAGTTTGTAATAATAATGTTAGAGTAGCTATTAACCCCGGATGTCAAGGTTTTATTAGTATCGATGGTTTTTTAGAAGACCCTTGTTTTGGTGCTGGGGTAAGTTATGATTTTGAGGCACGAATCAGTTCTAGTCAGATAGTTAGAGCCACAGTTAGTGCAAATACTAGTGCTGATTTGTCAAACGGAGTGTCTTTGGCTA
Organism: uncultured Saprospiraceae bacterium; assembly: GCA_937921525.1. Classification (GTDB taxonomy): domain Bacteria; phylum Bacteroidota; class Bacteroidia; order Chitinophagales; family Saprospiraceae; genus JAFMDF01. The sequence continues at coordinate 43 of CAKZUM010000640.1, read as the reverse complement.
CGGAGTTGGTGGATTGCAATAAGACCTATTCTTTAAAAGTAAC
>CAKZUM010000639.1 GCA_937921525.1 uncultured Saprospiraceae bacterium | reverse complement strand
GTAATTAAACGATAAAAAGCCTTCAAATAGTTTTTACTATTTGAAGGCTTTTTTTTATTTCTCTACCGTACACTTTTAGGTTCTTTAACAAATACTATAAAAACCTATAGGATCGTCGAGGTTTGTAACCTCGATGCTATACGATCATCATACTGCATCGAGGTTACAAACCTCGACGATCTTAATCAATTTTGACAAAATTATCTAAACCACAGAAGTAGTTGACAATTTTACCACATGGATACATAGTATGTCACACTATGTGACCTATGTATCTATGTGGTAAAATACAACTCTAGCTTTGTCTACTTAGTTTTATCAAGCTACCGTATTCCTAAATTTGTGGTAAAATTAATATCAACTGTCTGGATAAACTTGTCTCAATTTTTAAACGAAATCTGACTCAATTCTCAATTTTTAATTCTCAATTCTTTATATATCTTTGCACAAAAAAAAATGCAACGATCTTTCTTCCTACTACTTTCATTGATTCTTGTTTTTTGTTCTTGCAAGCATACTTCTAAAACTTTACCCCCTAAAGTACAAGGCTTTCCCATAGATAGCAGTCTGCAAGTAATAGGCAACCTACCTGCGACAGTAGATGAAAGCTCAGGTATCATCAATTGGAATGGGAGTATCTGGACGCATAATGATAGTAAGAAACAAGCGGCCCTTTTTGAATTAAATCCTACCAATGGGCAATTACTAAGAAGCATTCAGATAGCTACACTAAAGAATGAAGACTGGGAAGAAGTGGCGCAAGACGATGACTATATCTACATTGGTGACTTTGGTAACAATCACGGAACTAGGAAAAATCTAAAAATATTCAAAGTAGCCAAACAAGAAATACTAACAACCCAAGCGGTGCGACAAGTAGATACCATCCATTTTACCTATCCCGATCAAACTAATTTTGAAGGCCCTACACATGGGCACAATTATGACTGTGAGGCTATGATTACGGTAGGAGATAGTCTATACTTATTCACAAAAAACTTTAAAGATCAACAATCACGTTTATATAGCTTACCCAAAACCCCTGGGCAACATGCAGCACAATTAAAAGGACGTTTTGATACGAAAGGAACGATAACGGGGGCAAGTATCAATCGAAAAGATCGAGTCGTAGGCTTATCAGGATACTTTTATGATACAGGACGTTTCTTACCTTTTGTCTGGTGGCTTTGGGACTATCCAGAGCAGTCTTTTTTTAGTGGAAAACAGCAGCGCATTAACTTACCGCATCATGTACAAGTAGAGGGTATTTGTTATGATAAAGAGGGGCAGTTTTTTATTAGCTCCGAGTCTTCTATGCTCAAGGCAGGACAATTATTTCGAGCAGATGCTAGGCAATGGATGGATTAAAATTACAATTATATTTTACAATTTTGACTTTTCGTTAGCCCTAATTGCAAGAACCTGAAAACCAGTTTTTTAGTTCCATAGTCTGCTATGCAGCTTAAAAAATTAGTTTTCAGAACCTCACATCTTAAAGCGCACGTTTACTAAACCTCAAAGGTTTAGTAAACGTAGATGAGCAACTTATTATTTCATAACTTCCGCATCTGCCTCTATTCTTTTCCAGTTTGAGAAACTCGATGGTTGAAGTTTGTAACTTCAACCTAATATTTTGAAAGTTTGTAACTTTCTTCCACTAATACATATTATAAAAACGACTTTTTGTTCGCCCTAACGACTTCATTAAAACCAGCTAGACCTTCTTCTGGTACTTCTTCTTCTAGTTGTTTTGATACCTAGCACCCCTAGCAGACCTCTAGTTAATTCTCTAGCGACAGTTCTACCTACCTGTTTAGTTAAAGTGCTATCCATGACTTTTTCAACACCAGATTTTTCTTTCTTGGTACTCTTCGACTTCTGTTGCTTTAATTTATCTTGATGTTCCTCCTTTTGATACTCCTCAATTTTGTTAGTCAACAGTTCGTAAGCACTTTCTCGGTCAATCACTTCATTATATTTTTCAATAATTTTTGATTGACCTAAGATAGAAGCTATTTCTGTTTTTGATAACACATCCATACGAGATTGAGGCGCTCTCAATAAAGTACGCACTAAAGGTGTTGGATTTCCCTTTTCACTAAGGGCAGTCACTAATGCTTCCCCAATACCAAGCTCTGTCAATAATTGATCGACATCATAATAGTCCGATAAAGGATAATTTTGAGCAGCTAACTTGATCGCTTTTCTATCTTTTGCTGTAAAAGCACGTAGGGCATGTTGGATTTTTAAACCTAATTGACCTAACACATCTTCTGGAATATCTGATGGATTTTGAGTAACAAAGAAAATCCCCACTCCCTTAGATCGAATCAATTTTATGATAGACTCGATTTGGTCTAGTAATGCTTTGGAAGCCTCCTTAAATACCAAGTGTGCTTCATCTATAAAGATGACCAATTTGGGCTGTTCAATATCTCCCTCTTCGGGGAAGGTAGCATATATCTCCGCAAGCATTTGTAGCATAAATGTGGAGAATAACTTAGGTCTATCTTGTAAATCAGTCAATCGAATAATAGAAACCATCCCTTTTCCATTTTCATCTACCCGACAAAGATCATCGACATCGAAAGAGTGCTCTCCAAAAAATTGATCTGCCCCTTGTTGTTCTAAGGCCACAATTTTACGCATGATCGCTCCGATAGAAGAAGAAGACATAGTTCCATACTCGCCTTGGAACTCTTCTTTGCCTTCGCCCATCACATATTGGAGTGTCTTCTTAAGATCTTTTAAATCTAGTAATGGCAAATTTTTATCATCACAATACTTAAATACAACCGTGATAATACCACTCTGTGTATCTGATAATTCTAAAATTTTAGATAATAGAATAGGGCCAAATTCAGAGACGGTAGCTCTTAATCTCGCACCAGGTTCTCCCGATAGACTAAGAAATTCAATTGGACTAGTATCTGCTGTAAAAGGAATACCAATTTTTGCATGTCTTTCATCAATTTTGGGATGACCAGGGCTAGGTGCTGCAATTCCACTTAAATCCCCTTTGACATCCATCAATAACACAGGAATACTTTTCGCAGATAATTGTTCTGCTACGACTTGTAAGGTTTTTGTTTTCCCCGAGCCTGTAGCTCCAGCAATCAAACCATGTCGATTTAAGGTACTCAAAGGAATTTTTACTAAAGAATTAGTAATGCAATCTCCATCGACCATTGCGCCACCTAAGGTAATTGATTCTCCTTCAAAGGTGTAGCCATCGGCCATCTCTTGGATGAAACTTTCTTTATTTGCCATTTAAATTTATTTGTCTGATTCTGAAATGATAATTAATCTTTTCAGAAGTTGTTTAAGATTACTGCTATAAAAGTAAGTAAAGAAATATTATTAGTGAAAGGAATTAAATAAGTTGAACCATCTTTTATAAGAGTTCTAATTTTGAAACTCTTATTTCATCTGCTTATTATTAAATAATTTCATTTTTTGGACGTAAAAAATGCTGATTTTTTACTTTTTTTCAAAAAAAATTAACAAGAATTAATTATTGTTATTCACTTTTAATGATTTTTAATAAAATTAAGTTGTTGATTATCAGTATTTTAATAATTATTAATTAGAAATGACAAGTTTAATAATTTTCACAAAATTGAGTTTTTGTCTTTGTTATATCCTTGAAATAGTTAGATTATTGTAGTGTGAGAAGGAAGATAGCGGGTATATAGGTTAAAAAAAAGTTTTTACTTTAAGATATAATTTTGGATATGTTCATGGGATTATAATTTGTTAGTAGGAGTTGTGTCCTGAAAAAATCAGGACATAACTGATTACTTTTATTCCATGCAAAAAAAGAGATCATTAGTATACATCAAAAGATGTAGACCAATATAAAAATAAATTTTGGATATGTTCATGGGATTATAATTTGTTGTAAAAAGCCGTGCAGGGATGCACGGCTTTTTTTTTGCCCTATTCTCAATCTTTTTCGAATCATCCTATTAATTCTAACTCCAAATCATATATTATTAAAAATACATTTATTTTATAAAAATAAATGTAGCTACATTTACATATAAACGAATCAAAAGCTGTTAAGATTTACTTAATAAAGTTGTTACTTTGCTAACTATCGGACGTCTTAAACCCAAATAAGTACTCATTTTACTAAGAGAGAATCAACGAATAAGTCTAAACACTATTTGGAGAAAACACTATAATTAAATTTTATCTCCAGCTTGAGCCATAGATATTAATCTATTTGCGCCAATTTAATCCCAGTAATTATACTTCAATAGAACTCCAATACTTCATTTCTTTGACTACCCTTAGAAGTGCAAAAATGTTTGCAGCGTTAAGGAAAGTGAAGGTATTTTATTACATAATTTTAATACTTCAGGAATTAGCAAAACCTAAAATATTTAAAACAAAATCTTTGATTATGAATTTTTTAAATGATGCATTTGCCTCATTATCTGGTAGAGTAGGAAATATTCTTCCAGGTGTATTAGGCGCCTTACTTGTTCTTATTATCGGCTTGTTTCTAGCTGGAATCATTAAGCGTTTAGTTCGTGGGATAATGAACAAGACAACTATAGATGAGCAGTTAGCTGAGAAGATGAATATGAATATCAGTATAGCTGATTTTATTGCTAAGATGGTATATTACTTAGTCGTAATTTACACTTTAATTATGGTCTTAGACATGATGGGCGTATCAGGCGTACTAGAACCATTACAAAATATGTTGAATCAGTTTTTAGGATTTATTCCTAATTTGATTGCAGCAGGTATTATAGCTTTTGCAGGATACATAATCGCAAATATTGCTTCAGAAGCAACTGGATTTCTTTCTAACTCAGTTGAAAGTTTTGCAGCGAAATCAGGTATCCAAAGTGGTATTGATTTGTCGAAGATAATCAAGCAGTTAGTATTTATCTTTGTATTCTTACCTATCTTAATTGTATCATTAGATACATTAGGTATGGAAGCAATTTCAGGACCAGCAACAGAAATGTTAGGTACATTCTTAAATGCGATTCCAAATATTTTAGCAGCAGCTATTACAATTGGTGTATTCTTCATCGCTGGTAAATTCATTACTGGAATGTTGACTGACTTAATGCAGAATATCGGAGTGGATGATTTCTCTCAGAAATTAGGCGTAGCCAATATGGTAGGAAACTCTTCTTTATCTAAAATGATTGGTAGTGCAGTTTTCTTCTTCATTGTTTTTGCTGGTGTGATTGCTGGTGTTGATCGTTTAGGTTTTGGTGGTTCTTTTGGAACGATCTTAAACGACATATTCAGTATAGCAGGTAGAGTTTTCTTCGGTATGATTATCTTAGCTGCAGGTTCTTTTGCTGCTAATTTAGCTGGAGATACTTTAGCTAAAGGCGATTCTGCTTGGATGGCTTCTATTGCTAAAATAGCAGTAATGGCAATTTTCCTTGCTTTCGGTTTAAGCACAATGGGTATTGCAGAAAATATTGTTAACATGGCATTTGGTTTGACACTAGGTGCAGCAGCAGTTGCTTTTGCTCTAGCATTCGGTCTAGGTGGAAGAGAGGCTGCAGGTAAGCAGTTAGAGAAGTTTTTTGATAATATGAATAAGTAGTAATTCAAGTTTTCATAATTCTACTTTTCAAATAAACCTAAAAGGGTTGATAGTCATTCGTTGACTGTCAACCCTTTTTTTTTGGAAAAATAAGACAAGTTTATCCAGACAGTTGATATTAGTTTTACCACAAATTTAAGAATGAGGCAGCTTGATAAAACAAAGCTAGGGTTGTATTTTACCACATAGGTAGGTACATAGGTCACATAGCATACGTCACACTATGTGACCTATGTATCTATGTGGTGAAATTGTCAACTACT